>JAIDBM010000021.1 GCA_029056365.1 Muribaculaceae bacterium
ATTTGCGTCGCAGCGGCCAGCGAAACACCGATGCGGTTGTGCTCACCGAAGCCTCCTGTCTGGTGCTCCGCTATCCTGATGCGCACATGAGGGTAATCGGCGAGTGAGATGGATTATCAGGAGTTGAAGAAACTTGCCGGATTCGGCAGTCTTCATGAGGACTGTACGGTAGAGCGTTTCGATGGAATCGACCTTGATGCGGCTTTGCGGCCGAAGCTCGAAAGCGATTACCTGAAATGGCTCGACAGTGCCGACCCCGATTTGCTCCGTATTGAAGATGTGAGGACTTTGGCGGTCCTCACATCGCGCGGGGGCGCCACGGTTCTTGAGCTGCCGGACAGTTGCCGCCGTCTTGTGGCGGTGCGTCTGGCCGGCTGGAGCCGCAGGGCGGAGATAGTCGAAGCCGACAGCGGCGATCCGAGGCTGGCGCGAATAGGCAATGAATATGCAAGTCCGGGCATTGAACATCCGCTGGCCATACGCCGCGGACGCCAGTATGAATTATGGCCTGCGGCTCCGGCCACACTACCTGTGGCGGCGGCGCTGGCAGAAGCAAAAGCAATAATGAAATGAGAAACCATCTGATAGGCGCGGCACGCGATGCATGGCTTGCCGCAGCCGAATTCCGCCGTAGGCGCGACCGGTTCAAACGATATACATATGGCGACCAATGGTCGGATCGTGTGCGCGATGGCGTGCGGTTCTGCGCCGAAAAGGAGCAGCTGTATCTGAGCGGCAAGCAGCCCTATACAAACAACTTGATTCGTCAGCTTGTAAAGACAGTGGTCGGCCGCTTCCGGTCGATGGCGGCCGAGCGGGGCTACTACGGCGAGGCTGCATTGCACGGCGGCCATCGGGTGAGGCTTCCCGAGCTTGATGCCCGTCTGCTCGAAGAATTCCTTATAAGCGGAATGGCGGTGCAGAAAATCGATCCGGAGCACGGCATAGAGAATGTGAATCCGCGACTGTTCTTCATCAATTCGGTTCAGGATCCGTGCTGTCGCGACCTTGAATTGATAGGGGAGTGCCACGATATGAGTCTGCCGGAGATATACGCAAGGTTCGGTCATGGCGATATAGGGCGTCTGGCATTTCTGAAAGAAACATTCAGCCATCAGGCGGCACGTGTGGTTCCGGTAGAGATAGGATTGAGCGACGATGCTGATTTTTTCACGGCCGCCCCCGGAAAATGCCGTGTCATAGAGCTGTGGACACTCGATTCGGTGAGTCGGCTTCTGTGTTGTGATCCGCTTACGGGCGATGTATGTTACAGAACTATGGACGCCATCGACGATATAGAGCGGACAAATGCCTCGCGCCGGATTGCCGGGCAGGAACCGGTTGAGGCGGTGCCGGACATACAGTTTGTGTGGAATTGCCGATGGTATAGTTCGTCTGGCATACTGCTCGACAGCTATCCGTCGCCCTACCGGCACGGAATGCACCCGTATATACTGCGCTTGTATCCGCTTACCGATGGCGAGATACATCCGTTTGTGGAGGATGTTATAGACCAGCAGCGCTATATCAACCGTCTGATAATGATGATCGACAAGATGATGGCCTCTGCAGCCAAGGGAGTACTGCTGTTTCCGATGGACCAGTTGCCGGAGGAGATGGAATGGCAGGATGTGTTCGATACCTGGGCCCGAAGCGACGGGGTGATACCGATTACAGGCCGTGGCGCTACATTGCCGCAGCAGGTGGTTACGCCTACCGATGGAGTAGGAGCCTACAGGTTGCTGGAACTCCAGATGAAACTATTCGATAACATAAGCGGTGTGGGCGATGCCCTGCAGGGCCGTAATATCGGAGGGTCGGCCGGGGCCGCTGTATATGACCGTCAGGTCGAGAATGCCACCATAGCCCTTGGCGACCTGCTGGAGACCTTCGCCTCGCTTGTAGAAGAACGAATCGCATTATGCATGAAACAGCATTCAGAAGGGCGTTCCGGGAAGTGAGCGCCCGGGAAGAGGTACGCGCTCGCCGGCTTGGAACCGATGCCATTATCGACCTTGTGATTGAAACCACACAGCCGCCGGACTTCGGGGTGGAATATGAAACGGCCGTGGTGATGGTGGGCCGTCTGCGCCGGGAGCGCTACGATTACAGAGAGGAGACCAGGCCAAGGCGCCTTTTCTGGCTTGACATGTTACGGCGGGTAGACCGTCTGATGGCTCCGCCGTACAATCTGCGGCTGTGTGCGGCAGTCCAGAAGGTGCTGGCTTATCAGCGGCCGTCGAAATGGTATATGAGCAAAGCCGCCGCACACCGTTTAATAAGAGCCGATTCGGTTCTAAAATGAATACTATGCGAATTACAATATCAATAGAAGATATAACCCGACGGGTCTATGCCATATCGGCAGTCAGGGCCGTTAACGCCGGAGAGGGCAAGCGTCCGGCAGTGCTTACGCGCGACAACGCATTGCTGCTGCGCAGGCTTATACGAGATTGTTTTGCGGCGGTTGTAGGATTTATGGCCGCCGGAGTAACCGACTTTTCGCCATTGGATCCCGATGACGGAGGCGACCTGTTGTGGCTCGACACGGCAGATTCACGCGTAGAAAGCGGAGTTGCCGGCGAGAGCCTTGCGGCTGCGGTACTTGGCAGAGTTCTTTATGCCGCGTTTGCCGATTGCTCGCCATCGCTTGCGGGGCAATATTTCGGAATGTCGGAAGATGCTCTCAGGCATCTGGCGCGAGGCCGTGTGGCATGCGGGCGGCTGAGGCGGCATTATTGACTGCTTGAGTGGAACTTTTCTTGAAGGCCACTTTATGGAATTTCAAAGAATTACAAGCAATAAATTTGGTGGAACGAAAAAAAATCACTAAATTTCCGAGTTTGACACTTAATGGTAATAACATACAAAGTCACAGACATTTACGCCTGTGACTTTTGTAGTATAATAA
>JAIDBM010000210.1 GCA_029056365.1 Muribaculaceae bacterium
ATCGCTCATTCAGACCGAGAAGAATGGCAATCGCACTCATTTCAGCGGGTTCGTTCACCATTACTTTCTGGAAGCGCCGTTCCAGAGCTTTGTCTTTTTCGAAATACTTCTGGTATTCATCAAGGGTTGTGGCGCCGATGCTCCGCAACTCGCCTCTTGCCAGGGCCGGTTTCAGTATGTTGGCGGCATCCATGGCGCCCTCGCCCTTTCCGGCGCCCACCAGGGTGTGAATTTCATCGATAAAGAGAATTATCTCGCCATCGGCCGATGTAACCTCGTTGACAATGGCTTTCAGTCGTTCCTCGAACTCGCCCTTGTATTTTGCACCTGCTACAAGTGCGCCCATATCAAGCGAATAAATCTGCTTGGACCGTAGATTCTCCGGAACATCACCACGCACGATGCGGTGAGCCAGACCTTCGGCTATTGCGGTTTTGCCGGTACCAGGTTCGCCTATCAGCATAGGATTATTCTTTGTGCGCCTGCTTAGTATCTGTAGTACACGGCGTATTTCCTCATCGCGTCCGATTACAGGGTCGAGTTTTCCCGACCGTGCCCGTTCATTAAGGTTGACGGCATATTTGCTGAGGGCATTATATGTTTCTTCCGCTCCCTGATCGGTGGCTTTTTTGCCTTTTCGCAATTCTTCGATAGCCGACTTCAGTTCTTTTTCTGTCAGTCCGGCATCTTTCAGTATCGTGGAAGCCGATGAGTTCACATCGAACAATGCAAGGAGAATAGCTTCCAGAGTCACATACTCATCGCCCTGTTTCTTAGCCATATCAATGGCACGTTGCAGAACATCGTTTGCACTCCGGCTCAGATAAGGTTCACTGCCACTGACTTTGGGCAATGAATTTATATCGCGTTCAACCTGCATGGAAATCTGGGCTATGCTGGCGCCTGTTTTCTGGAATATGAACTTTACCAGAGACTCGCCTTCCTCAATCACAGCCTTGAGCAGAATCACCGGCTCAATGGCCTGTAGTCCGGCGCCACGGGTGATTTCTACCGCCTTCTGTATGGCTTCCTGCGATTTAATGGTGAAGTTATTGAAATTCATAGTTGTGAATGTTGTGTTTGATGTTGAAACGAAGGAATTGGTATCCTGTTCTGATAATTTTAACAAATGTGATGCCAATATGTTTAGAGCCATCCGGATTTAATCTCTCATGGAGTTCCGCTATTGCCCGACTGGCGTTTTGGCAAAGGAGAGTTTCGCGGACTGCCGAAGTGCAACATATTCATTTCCATGGGAGAGAGCCGCACTGCGCCCGGCACAGGTGGTACCTCCTGTATGTCCTGCTGTTGTTGCTTGCCGACATTTGTTGCAATTTTTCCGGTCACGATTTCCATAATCAGTTCTTATTTTCATTCAGCAATATGGCAATTTTGTTCAGAATCAGTACAGCTGAGGTATAACAGCACAATAATATCCATGGAGCCGGAACATCAAGACGGAATTCCCGCTCGAAACCGCCCAGCATATAGCACAGGAACTGCGCCCATAGAAGACCTTGAGTTATAACACAAAGAGTACACCAATGGTGAGCCCGGAACCGCTGATACCATATGCTCCAGAATGTGAAAGGCAGACAACAGAGATTGGCCAGAGCAAGATAATGTATATGTTCCGGGGCAATCAGCAATACCGACGTGCATACGGAGAAATATCCGAGTCCTACTTCACTCCATCCGAAGAGTCCGAAGAATTTCGATGCGTCCGTGGCCAGAATCTTGTCGCAGCCACCACGCTGCAGAACACCGCACACTTTGTCGGCTGCTGCGGTATGTACATTCAGAGTCTTGAGCATGAGCATGGAAGTTACCGTCAATCCGGCGAAATCGACTACAAGCAATGCCGTTGAGGCCGGATTGTGCAGAAGCGGGCGACTTGCATACAGATATATTATCACCGCCATAGATGCCACGACCATAATCCAAGAGAGAACCTTGCCGGCAATTTCAATCAGGCGGTGGCGCGTACATTCAGGTTCGCCTGAAGCATCATCGGGTGTAGCGATAAGAACGATTCCTGTCCAGAATTTTTCGAAATCGTCAACAGCCATTCTCTGTTGTTTGCCATTGTGGATGTAATCGACGCCAGAGCCGGTAACGCCTGTAACAACAACAAAATTGCCGGGTATCTGGGCAAGGAACGGAACCGGCAGAAGACCGATGCTGTCGGATTTCGGCACTCTCCACGCTGAATTCCGCACCTTGTACTCATCTAACAGTCGGCTTAGGCCAAAAAGCGATTTGAATGTCAACTCATTAAAGCGCTTGTTGCTGTATGCGGCCGAGTGGGGCACAGCCATGGCCGAGAGGAAATCGCTGAATATCGAAACGGAAGCCATCAGATATAGCTCTGAATCTTTGATAACAATGTATTGCCC
>JAIDBM010000211.1 GCA_029056365.1 Muribaculaceae bacterium
ATAAATACCATCGCCTCGGCCATTCTTTGGCGCTTTTTTCCGTACTCCTCAGTCACAGTGCAAAGGCACTGCTCGCTCTTTGCAGTGGCAAAGCGGCTGCGCCGATGACGTCGTCCGAAAAAAATCGCTCAAAGACTGACCGCCCTGGCGTTAACATTTATTGTCGAACCGGCTCTTAACCTTGTCGAACAGTGCCATGCGGCATATCAGGTCGACCAGCTCATCGATATTCTCGCCGGTGAGCGAATTGGTGAATATAAACGGTTTGTCGGGACGCATCAGACGGCTGTCGTGGTCCATCACCTCCAGCGAGGCATGAACATACGGCGCCAGGTCGATTTTGTTTATTACAAGAATGTCGCTCTGCGATATGCCCGGACCATCCTTGCGGGGTATTTTGTCGCCTGCGGCCACATCTATCACGTATATGAAGAAATCGACCAGAGCAGGCGAGAAGGTGAGCGTGAGATTGTCGCCTCCCGACTCTATCAGAACCACATCGGCATCGGGAAATTTCGCCTCCATCTCCTCTACGGCCGCAATGTTCATCGAAGGGTCTTCGCGCACGGCTGTGTGCGGACAGGCGCCGGTCTCCACTCCGATTATCCTGTCTTCCATCAGCACGCCCTTGAGTGTCTTGCGCACGTGTTTGGCATCTTCTGTGGTTACGATGTCGTTGGTGATTATCAGAACACTTAGTCCGCGTTCCATCAGCTTCGGGGTTATGGCTTCAATCAGGGCGGTCTTGCCGGAGCCTACCGGACCACCCACGCCTATTCTACAGGTTGACATATCTATTTTTTTCTATGAGTGTTTGATTGTTGTTTTCTTGGGTTAAGCCTTGAACTGTCTTTAACTGTGGAGGCAGGGATGCCTCCACTCCGGGTCAGTTCATGAACATGCGCATATTGCCTTTTTCGTGCAGACTGGCCATGATGTCCATCTCCGGCACAAAGGCGTTCATGTCGTCCAATGTCATGGTGCGTGCCCGTTCGTATAACTCCGGAACCTCGGCCGACAGACGGAACAGGCTCATCTGGGTGTCGTAGTGCGATACTCTCACACAACGCAACGCCGCCGAAAGAACCATGTTGATTACTCCGTACTGGTGCGATGCATAGAGCTGTTCCTCGCCAAGTCCGGCCAGGGCGAACACCACTCCCTGAGCCACCGGATAACTGCCCGGTGTTGCGCCCGACTCGATGTCGGCCAGCCAGCGTGAAATCAGCCGGTTTTCGGGAAAGAGACGCACCGCAAGTTCGGCGAGTTTCTTTCCCATGCGCTGAAGCATCATGCGTGCCTCATCGTTCATTTTAAAAAGCATCAGAAAGCTGTCGGTGCGCACTATGCCGTCGTAATCGCCGGCAAGTGCGTGCCTGTGGCTGAGCAATGCCGCCACTCCGTCGGAAAAAGCGGCCTGCAGGGCCACTGCACGGGTATATTCCTCAAGAGTGCGGGCATCGCGTACCACGCCTTCATATGCCGCTGTCTCAAGGCCGTTCGAAAAGCTGAATGTACCTACAGGAAATGTCGAGTCGGTAAATTGCAGCAGATGCATCAGAGTGTCCATGGCTTGTTATTTATAACCGGTTCTTATACAATTCTGGCATCGGCATGGACATGGCCGTGGTGGTCGGTGTGCACGTGGCTGTTGCCATGCGACGCCCCGCCGAACAGAATCCGTACCTCATGAGGCGCCATATAGGGTATCACCTCTTTGCCGTCCTCAAATTCATATCTTATGCCTGCGATATGGTGTCTATCAATTACACTGAGCATCACATTGACATCGA
>JAIDBM010000212.1 GCA_029056365.1 Muribaculaceae bacterium
TCCTTCATCGCACCGCTGCCGATTACTTCATCCACGAACTCAACGGGAGTTCCGTCGGTCGCTGTAAGTTTGATTGTCTGTGCCATAAGCTTTAATAAAGGATTGCTATTGTTCGGTCATCGTGGTTGCCTGGACTCCAGAAGTCGAGCCAGCCCAAGAGCTGGTCTTTCGCTGCCTCGTTATCGTCGGTGAGGTCGACACCGCCGATGCCATCGTCCGGGAAACCGTTTTTGAGTCTGTTGTAGAACTCCTCCCACTTGGCATAGTCGTTGAGATTCTTGTCCGTCTCAAACATCGGGTCTGATATGCCGTCGCTCATCAGGAACAGAGCTGTGAAGTCCGGAACAATCGCCATTCGAAGACGCTTGCTGACAACATCCGGGTCACGGAATATCTCGGGCATTGTCAGGAAACGTGTCTGACCTGAGAACTCACCTTCATCGGGAGTGCCAAGCAGTTTTGCTGTCTTATTGTCAGCATCAAAGAGGCACATGGCACCATCGCCAACCCAGAATGATGCGATAAACCATCCGAAATCGTATTTCTTGCATACGGCAAACATAAGGGTTGTCGCAAAGTCCTTTAACCTGGCTTCTTCATTGGCTTCGGCAACTTTCCTGACAGCCTCGTGGGCTTTCATCGCACCTTTATAGATTATGTCGATTACGTGGCGGGTAACGTCTGTGCGCTTCCCCTGATTTTCACGGTCGGCCTCATATTCACGTATAGAAGCCTCGAATTCCGGATTGTCAAGAAGGAGACTCTTGCAGTGGTCAATCACTGTCTTGCATGCCACCTCCGAACCCTTGCGGGAATATTTGGCGGAACCGGCACCATCGGCTACGGCGATTATATACCAGTCGGACTCATCACAGTGGAAAAGGCTGAAATGGTCGTCTCGGGCCTTGCCCTCCTGTGCATGACTGCGTCCTCGCTGACTTGCCGCCACAATATCCTTCTTAGGCATTCCGTCAGCCCCGGCCTCAACTTTCACATATCCGGTCGCGCTGTCCGGCTTGTAATACGGAATGTCGGTATCAGTGGGAATATTACGCCAGAGGTCTCTGGGATTGGGGTTGAACGCTACAGGAATCGCAATTTCCGACACCGGCTCACCCTCTACAGTTTTAAAACGAAGTTTCAGCGAGTAATCGCCTGCCATCCTTGGGCTGCCGCTCAGCGAACATTTGCCATCGCGGCCTACTGCAAGCATCAGGCCGAGTTCTTCCGCTCCAACAAGTTCAATGTCGGAAATTTTGTCGACGGGAAGGTTAAAGAATACGCTGTACTCTTTTTTCACTGTTCCGTTCGGAAAACGAAGTCCGAGCCGACGAACTTCATTTTCAATCATTATTCGTTGATTCATACGTTCTTCGTTGAAAGAGTTCCACAACGAACCGATAGCCCAGTTGAGGAACGATTCCTTGTCGGCAGCAGAAACACCAGCCTTTAGCAATGCCTTGTCGAGAGCCCTCGCCGACTCATTGAGCCGGCATGCTGTCTGATTCCTCCGTGTTGCCCTTCGTTGTTTTCTGTCCATGATTTTCTTTTTATCCCAAGCCGCGTGTTATGTCCATACCGCCCGGATCAGCCGCACCAAGAGTGCCTTGTATTCCGCACCACGGGCATACGTTTGTGTTGCTTTCTCCAACACAGAATATACTGCCACACTCACACACAACCACACCAAGCTGATTGCCACAGCAGGGGCAAGCGGGTACTCCCACAAGCTCGGTTGTGTTTATTTTTGTCGGTTTGCCGTCTGAAAGACTTGTGTATGTCTCTCTGTCAATGGGATAGGCACCTACAAGCCTGAAGTCAATAGAATTGATCATTTCAAGTCCTTCCATAGGCCGATTGCGACGAGCATACTTTACAAGATAATCCTGCCTTGTTGTCTGGCATCGACCATGGAGAACAACGAATTTTTCGTCAGGAGTGTAACGGTTCTCACGCGTGTCAACTTTTTCAAGGCTGATTCCTGTGGTCGGTGCAAGTTTTACCGCATCAGTGTTCTGTTCGCTCACCGACATGCTTGTAGTCTTGATTGAAGCGGTAATCCACCTGAAGAACTTGCCGAACGACTCAGGGTCGGTTTCTTTCAGAAGAAGAATGTCATCCGTAATCTGTGCGAGTGTATGTACGTTGACATTGTCGCCTATCGACACCGCCACAAGACTGCAGTGCCTGCGATACTTCCCGTTCCAGCGACGGAAGGCGTCGGCACAGTCATCTGTAGGATTTCCGTCGGTAAAGAGGAAGATAATCGGTTTCCAGTCGCCCTTCTGCTCCAGCGTGGTTTTCTGAATGTTCCGGTCCATGTCGTCCATCAGACATTCAAGCCCCTTCCCAAGCGAAGTTCCGCCGCCGACAGGGAATGTGGGAGGATAGAACTTGTAAAGTTCTGTAAGAGGCGAAAGCACCTTGGCCTTACCTGCAAACACAATGATTGAAACAAACACTGTTTCGAGAGCGTAAGGGTCGACACGCAGATTCTGAATAATCGTGCGCATACCCTCCTGTACCTGTTCGATGGGTGTGCCCACCATCGACTCAGACACATCTACCAGGAAATAAATCGGTAATCTACGCATATGTCTATGTTACTTTTTTCAACTTCCGCCGAATATACTTTACTGTACAACCGGTGGCATGAATTTACTTGGAGAAAGATACACAGTTCCGGGGCCCGTTATACGCATCATGCTTAAACCTTCGCCTCCCAGCAGATTGCCAAGCGACCAGTTGGACTGCATACGGTTATCCGAAATATTCAGCAGTGCGATTATATGGTCCTCGTCTACCTCGATAGTTTCCCCGTGCTGCAGGTTTATCGTAATCGGTGCGCCCTTTGTGTCAAGGAATACAGTTGAACTGCCCTGAATCTTCTGTAAGAACAGCCCCATACCTCCCGTCAATCCTGAAATCGACAGTTTTGTGTTAATGTTAACGCGGTTGTTTGAACCTACATAAACGCCACGATGGCATATCATTGTCTCACCGTTAAGCTTTACGTGAAGCAGACCGAACCGACTGCCGATAACAACCTTACGCGGCATATTGGATACATTGTGAAGTCGCAGGATAAACAAGGATTCACCCGAAAGTTTCGCGCCAAGTATCCGGCCAAGGCCCGAGCCGTTGAAGCTAAGTTCCTTCTCTATTCCGGCTTCGAGATATATCACAGAACCTTTCTCAGCATAGAAATCCTCTCCGGGCGACAATGTCACCTCCAGATGCTGAACAAATTGTCCTACAAGTTTACAGTTCATACTGATAGTGAATTAAATGATTACGTTCACTTCTGCCGGAGGGGGAGGAAGTACAAGGTCTTCAGTGGCACCGATGCTGCGGTTACCTACTCCGATAGAGTCAGACACCCATTTGAAAAACTTCCTGAAGGCGGTGCTGTCGACTGTATCAAGTGAATATACCTCATCGGTAAGTTCTTTAAGCGGTTCGGTTTTTGCGCTCATTCCGGCGGCACAAGCTATAACGCTTGCAAAATGACGTTTCTTTACCTCAGGTATCATCTCTTTATAAAGCAGACTGTCGGAAGGCTTGCCATCGGTCATGAGGAAAAGCAAAGGCATCCAGTCGCCCTTCCGGTCAGGAGTGCCGAGGCGTACTTCCTGGTCGATTTTTTCGCAAAGAAGTTTCAATGCCGCACCGGTATGTGTAGGGCCACTCTCAGGTGTGGTTATTTCCGGGAGCTGAAGTTCGTCGAGTGGTGTAAGCGGTAGAATCTGCTTTACATCGCGGTCGAACGTGATAATACTGATATTTACAGATTCCAATGCAAATGGGTCCTGACGGAGGCTTGAAACCATAGCTTCAAGACCAACCTTTACCGATTCAATCGGTTCGCCACGCATTGAGCCGGAGGTGTCTATGAGAAGATATACTGGAAGACGTCTCATTGATTTTTCGATGTTTTGGGCGGGATGAGAGTTCATTCCTCTTTCCCGATTCGGGAAGGAGGAATGAACGATATATTTTTAGAGCCGGTTCTTAAACTACAATGTTCACTTCGGGCGGGGGCGGCGGAAGTTCGCTGATAGTGGTGGCTTCGGCCCCAGTCTCCTCAACCTTCATGCTGCCGGAGCTTACCGATGCGGAAACCCACTTGAAGAATGCCTTGATGGTGGCGCTGTCGGCGGTGTCGAGCGATACCACACATTCGGTGATTTTCTTCAATGTGTCGGTATTCGCGCCGGCACCGGCGGCGCAGGCTACTACCATACCCCATTTGCGTTTGTTGAACTCTGCAAGTCCTTTGTTTAGGTCGTCGGTAGGCTCGCCGTCGGTCATAATGAACACGAGAGGTTTCCAGTCGCCCTTCTGTTCCGCAGTGGTTTTGGTAACTTCCTGGTCGGCCCTCTGAGCCAACAGGGCGAGCGCCTCGCCGAGAGCGGTGCAGCCGCTGGCCTGAATAGCGGGCTGCTGGAAGGCCGACAGTTCGGCCAGCGGAGAAACCTGACGGGCACTGCTGTCGAAGGTGATGATGCTGAGGTAGGCGGTCTCAAGTGCGTAGGGGTCCTGACGCAGAGTTGAAACCAACACCTGTACACCGTTCTTTACCGCCTCGATGGGTTCGCCAAACATCGAGCCGGAGCAGTCAAGGAGCAGATATACGGGTAATCTTCTCATGTTTATTTTGCGTAATTCGTTACTATGCGTCTGATTGTCTCGCAGAGGTTGGCATCTGGATAAGCATCACCGATAGCCGAGAATTTCCATTCACCGTTTCGACGATATAGTTTTCCCATTATCAGTGCGGTCATGCCCTTGTAGCGGGGTTCGGCCGCAACGTCATACGACGCGAACACTTCCTTGACCCGCTCGGGAGTTCCCTCGTACATGCGGATTGAAGCGTATGGAATCTGAGAGAAGTCCTCATTACCGCAGTTGTTGAGAAAGAAGAAGATCTGGCTGACACCGGGATTTACACGATTCAGGTTAACAGTGATTATTTCATTGTCGAGGCCGTCATCGCCATCCTGATCACCTTTCAGGTCATCGCCACTATGGTGGAGAGCACGCTCATTTGAGTCTACTTTGCCGGGAGGCATGCCGTAGCGGGCAAGAAACTCCGGCTTGTAGAGAGGAGAATAAATGTGGTCGACAAGATTTCCGTTTGCATCAACCATAACACACGAGAGGTCAAGGTCAACGTCCTTTACTGATTTTCCAAAGCCGAGGAATCCTCCGGATACGATAGCGCCCCAGTTGCAACCGACACAGAAGTCGGTGAGTTTTGAGCCATTGCTCTTTTCGAGGTTGATACGCTGGCCTTTTTCAAGACGTATTGCCATAGCTTATTTGTTTTTCAGTTATACAATCAGTTATATTTGTTCAGATATTCACCCAGACCTGCTTTCTGACCAGTTCCGATGGCCTCGAATTTCCACTGTCCGTTGCGCTTGTAAAGACGCCCGAACTCTATTGCTGTTTCCACCGAGAAATCCTCGTCGAGGTCATAACGAAGAATTTCCTCGCCACTCGCAGCGTTGTAGATGCGGATGAAAGCGTTGCGCACCTGTCCGAAATTCTGCCTGCGTTCGTCTGCTTTGTGGATTGTTACAACAAATGTGATTTCTGTGGCGCGGGGGTCGATTTTCGAGAGGTCGATTCTGATGCTCTCGTCATCGCCCTCGCCCTCTCCTGTCAGGTTGTCGCCGGTATGTTCCACAGCCCCATCCGGAGATTTCAGGTTGTTGTAGAACACGAAATATTCGTCTTCGAGAATTTTTCCGTTTTCACCAAGAATGAATGCTGATGCGTCAAGGTCGAAGTCAACGCCTGTGCTCGACTGGTTGGTATCCCAACCGAGGCCGATTGTGAACTTGGGAAGCTCTACAGCCACCCGCTGTCCTTTTTCAAGATTTATTGCCATTGTTGAAATTCGTTTTTATGTTTCTTTGTTGCAAATTTAGCAACATCTATTCAAAGCATTTAAAATCTGTAATGTTTCACTGTTAAACGCCCGAATATTGTTTTTGGAATCTGCAACATTGCAGACCGGACCAACAGCCGGGTATGATCAGCCCACGTATTTGTCGACGAAGTACTGGAGGCCTCCTTTGTAGCCATTGCCGATGGCCTCGAATTTCCACTGTCCGTTACGCTTGTACAGACGGCCGAATTCTACTGCAGTTTCTATCGAAAAGTCTTCATCAAGGTCGTATTTGGCTATTTCCTCGTTTGTTATCGCGTTGTAGATGCGGATATAGGAGTTGTGAACCTGTCCGAAGTTCTGACGACGCTGCTCCGCTTCATGAATGGTAACAGTGAAGATGATTTACTGAATGCGGGGGTCGACTTTCGACAAATCAACAGTCAAGGTCTCGTCGTCACCACCGTCGCTGTTGCCTCCGGTGAGGTCGTCGCCTGACGATTCCACTGCCTTGTCAGGAGAAATCTGATTGTTGTAGAACACGAAAAACTCGTCCTGCGGAAGTTTCTTGTTTTCACCGAGCATGAAAGCCGATGCGTCAAGGTCAAAGTCGTACCCCGTGCTTGTGTTGGGGTCCCAGCCAAGACCAACTCCTACCTTCTGGAGTCCGATCTCGATGCGCTGGCCTTTCTGAAGATTGATTGCCATTTTATATTAATTTATTTAAAGTCAAGTTTTTAAAAGTCACAATTTGAGAAGTCCGTGCAACAGCTCGATTTTATAACGTTCCAATCCAGTCACAGCTTCATGGTTTCAAATACTGCAAGGTTTCAGCGTAAGCCAGGAGGCGTGAAACACCCCCTCAATTGCAAATTTAGCGAATTTTTTACAGCTATCCTATATATTATGCAATATTTCTTTTCACTACTTCATATTTTTTTCATTATTTGTCAACGAACGCAAATCAGACCGGCAAAACAAACTATTAGAGCCGATTCATAAACACGCATTTTTCTGAAACTTGGCTATTTCGGAAATATTCACTAACTTCGCGGCATAAGAGCCAAAGGCCCTGGCCCGCGGTTACGCACCTTATCAACCAGCCTCAGATTATGATAAATCCAAAACTTCCGACGAGGCTGCATTACGGTTTCATAATCGTAGGCTGCTGCTGCCTGATGATGGGCATCAACGTCGGACTCACCTTCAGTTGCGCAGGCATATTCTATCAGCCTGTCAGCGCCGCACTTGGCGTTCCGGTAGGCGAATTCGGCATATATATGTCTGTGATGTACGTCACCTCCACGCTCATGCTCTCCGTGGCCGGGGGAATGCTGGAACGGTGGAGCGCACGATGGCTTTTCACACTCAACTCGGCCCTGATGGGCTGCACGTTCGTGGCCATGTCGCTGTTTACCCGCGTCTGGGAGTTCTACGTAGCCGGAGGCGTGCTCGGAGTCACGCTGGCATTCCTTCTATATCTCAGCTTTCCTACGCTTGTCAACCGCTGGTTCAAGTCGCGCATCGGCATGATGATAGGCATATGCAGCGCCGCATCAGGCATAGGCGGCATGATTTTCAACCCCATGGCCGGATGGATAATCGCCAGCTATGGATGGCGATGGGGCTACGCTTCTTTCGGCCTGATTATTTTGCTAACGGTCACCCCCCTGCTCGCCATCCTGCTGCGCGACCGTCCACAGGACATAGGGCTTCTTCCTTACGGAGAGAAGAATACAAGCGCCACCGCCCACGCCACAGCTCCGACAACAGCCTCCGGAACACCCTACTCCAAGGCACTCAGAATGCCTGCGTTCTATCTCACCCTGCTTTTCGCATTTCTGATGATGGGCGCATCCACTCTCAACCTGTTCATTCCCAACTATGTTACCGACCATGGCTTTTCGCTCGAACAGGCCTCGCTCACCGCTGCCGCCGTAATGGCGGGCGTCACCATCGGCAAGATTGCCCTCGGATACATCAACGACCGTAACTGTCTGGCCGGTGTTGCCGTCACCACACTCTCCGGCATCGGAGGCCTGCTGGCCATCATCGGCTGCGGCGGCTCGTTCCTGATGATTCTTTCGGGTGCCTTCCTTTTCGGATGGGCCTACGCAGGTGTGACAGTGCAGTCGGCCATGCTCACGCGAACCATCTTCGGCTCGCGCGACTACGCCCGCATCTATTCCAACATATCAATAGCTCTCGCCGCCGGCGGAGCGCTCGCCTCCGGCGGATGGGGTCTTCTGGCCGATGCCACGTCGTTCAGCTTCACCTTCCTGGTCGGAGCGGCTGTGCTCGGAGTATGCGCCCTGGCAGGTGCGGCAGGCCTTATCCGCCGGCGCATGGCCGCCACCGAATAGCAATCATACGGTTTCAAAATGTCGCTCTGGAAAAGATTCATAAATACAGTAGCCGGAACCGGGAATGCACCAGCTTCCTCCAAGGAAATCTCACACGATGCGTCACGCTATGGTTTTATCGATATAGAAGTAGGATTAAACGACAATAAGATTCACGACATCGGGGCCGTACGCTGGGATGGCGCTGTGTTTCATTCATCCGACAGAAGAGAGCTGATGTCGTTTCTGAAGAATGTAGATTTCATATGCGGACACAACATTGTAAGGCATGACGCCAGATACCTGTTTGGCGACACGGCTCACGGACATCTGCTGGTAGACACTTTGTTTGTATCACCTCTGCTTTTTCCCGAACGGCCCTATCATCGATTGTTGAAAAACGACAAACTGGTCAGCGACCAGATGAACAATCCGGTAAACGACTGTGAAAAAGCACGCGACCTGCTGATGGACGAAGTTGCCCGGTGGAACACACTCTCAGCAAGCATGCAGACAATATTCTCGACCCTGCTTACCGACTTCGATGAGTTTAAAGGATTTTTAGCCTTTGTAAACGCCCGGCCCGACAGCAAAGAGAATCTGGCCGGACTGATACACCAGGAGTTCCGTGGAAAAATCTGCGAGCATGCCGATATGGCGGATGCCATTAGCCAGTCCCCCTGCGAGCTGGCATACGCACTGGCGCTGATAGCCACCACCGACCACCGTTCCATCACACCGGCATGGGTGCTGCACAATTATCCGGGTGTGGAGAATCTGGTCCGGCAGCTACGGCACGCCAGATGTGCCGAAGGATGCCAATATTGCAACAGTAGTCTTGATGCACATGTTAATCTGAAGCAGTTTTTCGGCTTTGACGAATTCCGCACCTATGGAGGAGAAAAACTGCAGGAAGATGCCGTACGCGCGGCGATGGAACACAAATCGCTGCTGGCTATTTTCCCCACCGGCGGAGGAAAGTCTCTTACCTTCCAGTTGCCGGCCTTGATAGAAGGGCGCTCGGTACACGGACTCACCCTTGTTATCTCCCCACTGCAGTCGCTGATGAAAGACCAGGTTGACAATCTTGCCGAAAGAGGCATTACCGACGCCGTAACAATCAACGGTCTGCTTGACCCTCTCAGCCGGTCAGAGGCAATCCAGCGCGTGATGGACGGCGATGCATCGCTGTTGTACATCGCCCCTGAAATGCTCAGGTCGAAAACCATCGAGAGAATACTGATGGCACGACATATAGTACGCGTTGTAATCGATGAAGCACATTGTTTTTCCTCATGGGGCCAGGACTTCCGGGTCGACTATCTCTATATCGGCAAGTTTATCAGTCAGTATCAGAAGAATAAAAAATGCCGGGAGCCAATATCTATATCCTGCTTCACCGCCACTGCAAAGCAAAAGGTGATACAGGACATCTGCGACTATTTCAAAACCACGCTCAATGTCGACTTGCAGATTTTTGCCTCATCGGCAGCACGTACCAACCTGCGCTATTCTGTAATCCATGCCGACACCGATGCCGACAAATACATGAAATTACGCTCATTGATCAGCGAATCGTCTTGTCCGGCCATTGTGTATGTATCCCGTACCAAACGCACAAGACAACTGGCAGAGAAACTCACCCGCGACGGCTTCAAGGCTCTGCCATTCAACGGCAGAATGGATGCCGATGAAAAAATCGCCAGTCAGGATGCTTTCATGAACGACCGCGTGCGCATAATTGTGGCCACATCGGCTTTCGGAATGGGTGTCGACAAGAAAGATGTAGGGCTGGTAGTACACTACGACATCTCCGACTCACTGGAGAACTACGTTCAGGAAGCAGGGCGTGCCGGACGTGACCCCAGTCTTCAGG
>JAIDBM010000213.1 GCA_029056365.1 Muribaculaceae bacterium
ATGAAAACGGAATGCTTGCCGGTATCGTAACAAACCGCGACCTCCGATTTGA
Organism: Muribaculaceae bacterium; assembly: GCA_029056365.1. Taxonomy (GTDB): domain Bacteria; phylum Bacteroidota; class Bacteroidia; order Bacteroidales; family Muribaculaceae; genus CAG-873. The sequence continues at coordinate 53 of JAIDBM010000213.1, forward strand.
AACCAACCTTGCCCGCCCCATCGATGAGGTGATGACCTCCAACGACATAATCACCACCGACCAAAGCACAAACCTCGAAGAGGCCGCCCGCATTCTGCAACGCCACAAAATCGAAAAACTGCCTGTTGTGGATGCGAACGGCAAGCTTGTCGGTCTCGTCACCTACAAAGACATCACCAAAGCCAAAGACAAACCCAATGCCTGCAAAGACTCGCTCGGACGCCTGAGAGTCGCCGCCGGAATCGGCGTAACCCCCGATTCGATGCTGCGTGCCGATGCACTGGTAGCCGCCGGTGTTGACGCTCTGGTCATCGACACCGCCCACGGACACAGCAAGGGTGTCGTTGGCGTGTTACGTGCCGTAAAGGAAAAATACCCGCATATCGATGTGGTTGTCGGCAATATTGCCACCGGCGATGCGGCCCGCTACCTTGTGGACAACGGAGCCGACGGCGTTAAAGTCGGCATTGGCCCGGGTTCGATATGCACCACCCGCGTGATAGCCGGAGTCGGTGTTCCCCAGCTGTCTGCCGTATATGATGTGGCAAAAGCTCTCGCGGGCACCGGAGTGCCGCTGATTGCCGATGGCGGCATAAGATATTCAGGCGACATTGTGAAAGCTCTTGCCGCCGGCGCCCACTCGGTAATGCTCGGAGGCATGCTCGCAGGAGTAGAGGAATCGCCCGGCGACACCATAATATATAACGGCAGAAAATATAAGTCGTATCGCGGAATGGGATCGCTTGAAGCCATGGAAAAAGGCTCGAAAGACCGCTACTTCCAGGGCAATGAGACCGATGCCAAGAAACTCGTTCCGGAAGGCATTGCCGCCCGCGTGCCATACAAAGGCCTTCTTTTCGAAGTCGTATACCAGATGCTCGGAGGCCTGCGTGCCGGCATGGGTTACTGCGGAGCGCCTGATATCGAGGCATTGCACAATGCAAAATTCACCCGCATCACCAATGCAGGAGTTGCCGAAAGCCATCCGCACGATGTGGCCATAACATCAGAAGCGCCCAACTATAGCGCGTCAGAACGATAAACATAACAAATCCAGGAGAGGCGTGCCGGACCCGGCGCGCCTCTCTCTGTTTCAAACCTGCGTTTCGAGCCTACCCTCCCGTATTTGATTTTATTTGCCATGTCATTTAATAAATCATGGCCGCCCGCGTTATAACGAATAGTGAAAAAACGCAACAACCGATGAAAAAGTACCTTGTTTCGGCTGCCGTGCTTGGAGCAGTGCTCCTGGCGGTAAACGCCAAAAAAAACGACCCCGTGCTGATGACTGTCAACGGCCGACAAGTTCCGCTGAGTGAATTCTAATATCTCTATAATAAAAACATCTCACATCAGCTTCAGCCCCAGACAATCGACGAATACGTCGACATGTTTGTCAACTATAAACTGAAGGTGGCCGATGCCGAAGCCGCCGGACTCGACACCACTGCTGCGTTCCGGCAGGAACTCAACAAATACTGCAACGATCTCGCCAGACCATACCTTCGCGACAAAGCGCTGGAGGACTCGCTGGCAAAAGCCAGTTACGACCACATGCTCGAAGCCGTTACCGTGAGTCATATCATGATTCCGTCGGGACAAAGTCCGGCAGACCTCGACAATGCATACTCCACCCTCGACTCGCTGCGAAACGCTATAATTTCCGGCAAAACAACTTTTGAGGACGCTGCGCAACAATACTCAGTGGATCGCGCTTCGAAAGTAAGAGGCGGACTGATGGGAGTTGTAGTTCCCGGCCGTTTCCCCTGGACATTCGAAGACATGGCCTACAACACTCCGGTCGGACAGATCAGTCCGGTAGTAAACTCCGGTTTCGGCCTGCATCTGATTCGCGTTGAAAAGCGTGAACCTGCAAAGGGCGAAGTTCACGCGGCCCACATACTCAAGCTCACGCGCGACATGCCTGAAGACAAAGTAGCCGCAGTAAAAGAATCAATCGATTCCATCTATAAGGTTGTTACAGCTCCCGGAGCCGACTTCGCCGAAGTCGCAACCAGAGAATCACAGGACCCGGGTTCTGCCCGCAAGGGAGGCGACCTCGGATGGTTCACATCCGGAACTATGGTGCAACCGTTCGACAGCATATCATTCGCCATGGCCGACGGCGAGATTTCAGAACCATTCAAAACATCGTTCGGATATCACATAATCAAGCGCTACGAACACCGTGGCATAGCTCCGTTCGAAGACATGCGCGAACAGATTCTCAAACAGATGGAGCGCGACCAGCGCGGAACAATGCCCGAACAACGTCGGCTCCAGCAACTGGCAAAGGAATTCAAGGCCGAATTATTCCCGTCGTCGATTGATGCCTATGCGGCGGAAGCCAACGACAAACTCCCGGCATATACCATACAAGGCAAAACAACCCCGGTAGCCAAAATAGCCGCAGAACTCAAAGCTTCAGGCATGGCTCCCGCCGATTCTGCCGAATTTGCCGAAACTCTCCGCCAGATGGCTGAGTTAAAGATGTACGACGATGTATTGGAAACAGCTCGTCAGCGCCTTCTTGCAGAAAATGCCGACTATCGAAATCTCACCAACGAGTACCGCGATGGAATTCTGATGTTTGAGATTTCCAACCGGAATGTATGGGAACGGGCATCAAAGGACACCGAAGGCCTTGAGAAATTCTTCCAGGACCACCGCGGGAATTACAAGTTCGACACACCGAAATACAAGGCTTTTGTGGTATTCGCCTCAAGCGACTCTCTGGCCAACGAAGCCAAAAACTATGCGGAGAGCCTCGGCACACCGGATCCGGCTACTTTTGCCGAAAAAATGCGTGAACGTTTCGGCCGCGATATAAAGGTAGAGAGGGTGATTGCTGCCAAGGGCGAAAACGCCATTACCGACTATCTCGGTTTCGGCGCTGCCCGACCGGCGTCGAACAACTCACGCTGGAACAACTATTTCGCTGTTGCCGGAAAAGTAATCGATGCTCCGGAAGAAGCAATAGATGTGAAAGGTGCCGTTACCAACGACTACCAGACTGAACTCGAGCGCCAGTGGCTGGAAAAGATTCGCAACAAATACAAAGTGAAAATAAACCGAAAAGTACTCAAAGAGGTCAAATAATCTGAAAAAGCCCCGCCTCGGCGGGGCTTTTTCTTTCACCGCAACAGGCTACGTTTGAAACATAGGAATCAGCTCCGCCAAATACTATTTCCCATAAAAGAAAACTCCCTGATGAAATTACCACTGTTCATATTGGCAGCCTGCACCCTCACCGCATGCTACAACAAGGCATCCGACACTCCGGTACAGGAGAAACCAGTCGCCAGAGCCGGAAACGAGACTCTCTATCGCAGCCAGCTCTCCGAAGCGGTGCCGAAAGGCCTTTCCGAACCAGACAGTATTGAGTTTGTACGACAGTATGTAAACCGCTGGATCGACAGAAAACTCATCGACCAGTCGGCGGCTTCGGCGCTGGACATGAAAGAAATTGAAAAACGGGTTGACAAATACAGGCAGGATCTTGTCATTGCCGAGTATCGCCGTATTTGTTTTGAAAAAACAGCCGACACCACCTTTTCCGATGAACAGCTGACCGACTATTACAACCGGCACAAAGAACTCTTCGAAGTCGCACGGCCGATGATAAAGGGAATTTATCTGAAAGTTCCCGATGACGCCAGTAATCTTCGCGAAATAAAGCGCTTGCTGAACCTCGGAGGCAAAGCCGACATCGACAAGCTTGAAGGACTGGTGGCCGGAACAGCCATACATTACGACTACTTCCTCGACAAGTGGGTGGAGTGGCGACAGATAGAGCAACTTATTCCGACAAGATTTGAAGAAGAACCCATGCAGACATTCATGGGCAGAAAAACACTCGACATAAGCCTCGGAGGATTCACCTATCTTCTGAAAGTAAAGGAATACCTTCCTGCCGGCAGCACACTGCCCTACGAACATGCCATACCGCGGATACGTCAGCGGCTGACCGACCGCGAGCGAATGAACTACGAGGCAACCTTCATGCAACGTATGCGCAAAGACGCCGAAAAAAACGGCCAAGTGGAAATAAACCTGTAGACAGTGGTACAATATCGGCCACAAGCCGATACAGCACTCCAAGGGTGTTAAAATTTAACAATTGTCATTCTATTTGAAAAAAAATCGTTTACTTTGCACCTTAAATATCATCATCACAATAATGACAAGTATCAGAACCGCAATAATCACTGCAGTAGCATTCATTTCAATGGCTGCAACAGCGCAGAACAACATAATCGATGAAGTAGCATGGGTTATCGGAGACGACCCGATATATAAATCGGAAATAGAGGAATTCTATCAGGAAGCCCTGCAGGAACGCATTCCGATAAAAGGCGACCCCTACTGCACATTGCCGGAACAGATGGCTATAGAACGTCTGTTTCTTCATCAGGCCGACCTCGACACCGTGCTGGTAAGCGAGTCGATGGTGCAGCAACAAGTGGAAGGTCAGATGAACTTCCTTCTGAACAACCTCGGGTCGAAAGAAAAAATCGAGCAATATTTCCGCAAACCATTCTCCGAAATACGCGATTACTATGCCACCAACATGCGCAACCGTTATCGCGTGGGGCAGGTAAAACAAGCACTGACAAAAGATGTAAAAGTCACCCCCAACGATGTGCGCCGATATGTCGACCGGCTCCCGGCCGACTCCCTGCCTTATGTTCCGCTTCAGGTAGAGGTTCAGATTATGACACTTAACCCTGTAATTCCGCGCGAGGAAATCGAATCAGTGAAGGCCCGTCTGCGCGACATGGCCGAACGCGTGAACCGTGGCGAGAACGATTTCTCGACCATGGCCATTCTCTATTCTGAAGACGACGGCAGCTCGGTGCGGGGCGGAGAAATAGGCTTCAAAGGCCGTGCCGAACTGGTGCCGGAGTATGCCGCAGTGGCATTTAACCTGAACGACCCTAAAAAAGTATCTAAAATAGTAGAGACAGAATACGGCTACCATATCATACAATTGATTGAGAAACGAGGCGAGCGTGTGAACACACGTCATATTCTGTTGCGTCCGAAGGTGGCCGACAAAGACCTCACCGATGCCGTGCACCGTCTCGACTCTGTACGAACCGACATTGTCGACAACCATAAGTTCACATTTGAAGAAGCCACAAGATATATCTCGCAGGACAAAGACACCCGGTATTCCAATGGCGTGATGGTGAACGAGGCCACAGGTACTACAATGTTCGAGATGTCGCATCTGCCTCAGGAAGTGGCCAGGACGGTAGCTTCGCTCAAGCCCGGCGAAATTTCAGAACCTTTCATAATGAAAGATCCCAAACTGAACCGCGACATCGTAGCCATAGTGAAACTTACCAACCGGCTCGACGCCCACACCGCCAATCTGGCCGATGACTTCCAGCTGCTTAAGAATATGTATGAGAACTCTGCAAAAGAGGAAATTCTCGACAAATGGCTTGAAAAGAAAATACGCGAGACATATATCCGTATAGAAGACGGCTGGCGGGGATGCGAATTCGAGCACGACGGCTGGCTCAAAAACAACAAATAACCAACATTGATTCAATGCGCAGGCTTCTGCCCGTAACACTCATTGCCGCAGTGATTGTGCCGGCGGTATTTGCCACAGACCAGTCGCGTGCGAAATCCGGAAAATCCGAGATCAGACCACAGATACAGAATGTCAGCCGGGAAAACACCGACATGGTGTTTCTGGAACGTGCCGATGAACTGTACAAGCACCGCACCGACTCGTTCATGATTGTGAACGGAAATGTGGAATTCCGCCGCATGGGCATGTTCATGTACTGCGACAGCGCCCACTATTGGCCCGGAGAGCAACGCTTCCGGGCTTTCGGCAATGTAAAAATGCAGCAAGGCGACACTCTGTTCGTATACGCCGACAGCCTTGACTATGACGACCGCACCAAACTTGCCGTGCTGTTTGCCGAGCCTCCGAAAAAAGTAACGATGATCAACCGTGATGTGAAACTCGAAACCGACTTCACATTTTACTATGATCTGGCCCGTGAACTCGGCTGGTATAACCAGTTCGGAGTGCTCACCGACCCCGACAACCGCCTTGAATCGGTGGCAGGCGAATATTCACCCCCTACCAAAGACGCCGTTTTCACCGACGGAGTGGTGTTGAACGCACACAGCAAATCAGACACTCTCGTAATAAGGTCGCAGGCACTATACTATAATACCGAAAGCAAGATAGCCGAACTGTATACACCAAGTGAAATCATAAACCGGCGCGGAACAATATTTACATCCGCTGCGGTATATAACACCGGCACCGACAACTGCGAGCTGTTCGACCGGTCGACTGTAGTGACTCCGGAGGGCCGCTTCCTTACGGCCGACACACTCTACTACACCCGGCAGATGGCTGAGTACACGGCTCTCGGCAACATGGAGCTCACCGACACCGTCCGAAAAGTACAGCTTATAGGCGACTACGGCTATTACAACGAAACAGTGGATTCATCGTATGTAACCGGGCATGCGCTGATGAAGGAATATTCCAAGGGCGACACCTTGTATCTTCACGGGCATCAGATTGAATCGTTTCTGAAAGTGGACAGCATCGTTACCGCCGCCGACACCATAGCCGGCATACCGGAGTCGCTGACTGTTGATTCCACACACGTAAGTGTGATATATCCGAGAGTGCGCTTCTATCGCACCGATCTTCAAGGCATATGCGACAGCATGCGGATTACCGAGGCCGACTCCATGCTGCGCATGTTTGTGAGCCCGGTGGTATGGAACGGCGAACGGCAAATATCCGGACGTCAGATTGCCGTACACTTCAACGATTCGACATACGACCGCGTGAGCCTGCCTGACATGGGATTCTCGGCCGAGCACATCGAAGCCTCGCATTACAATCAGATCAGCGGCAAGGAAATGACCGCCTATTTCACCGATGGCAATCTCCGCCATATTGATATAAGCGGCAATGTGGAGCTTATTCTGTATCCCGAAGAAGCCGACAGCACGATCAACAAAATTGTAAATGCGGAAAGCAGCTTTCTAAGCGCCGACTTTGTAGGACGTACCACCGAAAAGATTAAAATGTGGCCGGAAACCACCGGTACTGTGACACCGCTTTTCCTGGCAAAAAAAAGCATATTTTTTCTTCCTAAGTTCAGATGGTTCACCGGTATTCGGCCTTCGTCTCCGGCCGATGTGATGGTGATTCCGAAGGAGATGGACGAACTCATGGACCAGGCCCGCAACAACTCCGGCCTCTGATTTTGGAAGATTGAAGTATTTACTGTAAATTTGCAGACTTAATTATGTCAACTACTCATCTGAAACAGGAAACTCTCGATAAACGCTATCTGCGTATGGCTTCGATATGGGCCGAAAACTCATATTGCCGGCGACGTCAGGTCGGTGCCCTGATTGTAAAAGACCAGGCAATAATATCCGATGGCTACAACGGCACACCGGCAGGTTTCGAGAACATATGTGAAGACGACAACGGGGCAACCAAACCTTATGTGCTGCATGCCGAAGCCAATGCGATAACCAAACTCGCGCGTTGCAACAACTCGGGCCAGGACGCCACTTTATATATAACCGCCTCGCCATGCATCGAATGTGCCAAGCTCATTATTCAGGCAGGCATACGCCGTGTAGTGTTCAACGAGCTATACCGTCTCTCGGACGGAATCGACCTGTTGCGCAGAGCCGGAGTGGAATGCGTGCATATCGAACAAGTACAATAACACATTGAAGACATAACCCTGACGTCAGCATTCACGTCGGACCGACTCTGAAATAAATGAAAAACCATAACAGAATAATCTATTGGTTCCCGATTATAGGTGCCGCGCTACTTTGCGCCGGCATGTGGCTCGGCTTCCTTCTCTCGCCAAGAGTGAATCTTTCATCGGCTCAACGAAAAATACTCGAAGTATTCGACCTCATAAACAGCGAATATGTCGATGATGTATCGATTGATTCTCTGGTAGAACTTACCGTTCCGGAAATTCTGCACAATCTGGACCCTCATTCAGCCTACATTTCGGCAAGAGACCTCGACAAGGTAAATTCCGAGCTTGAAGGCAGCTTCGGGGGTATAGGCATACAGTTCCAGACGCCTGGTGATACAGTTACTGTAGTTGAAGTAATCGGCGGCTCTCCGGCCGATAAGGCCGGTCTGCTTCCAGGCGACCGTATAATTGCCGTAGACGGAAAGGAAATCGCCGGCAAGAAAATCGATACTCAGGATATTTTCTCAATGTTGCGCGGACGACGAGGCACAAAGGTAGCCCTTGACATAAGACGGCCCGGACAAAAAGACATTCAAAAATACACTATTATCCGTGGCGACATTCCGCAGCCAAGCATCGAGGGTGTATATATGACTCCGGATTCAGTGGGTTATGTCCGGGTTAGTAAATTCGCCCGCGACACCTACGAGCAGTTCTACAAAGCCCTTGTAAACCTTAAGTTCCAGGGAGCAAAGAGTTATATCGTGGATTTGCGCGGCAACACCGGCGGATACATGGAGCCGGCCGTATTGATGGCTAACGAATTCCTGGAATATGGAAACGTAATCGTGGAAACCCGTGGACGGAAACATGAAGACAATTCCATCGTAAATGCCGACGGCACCGGATTGTTCCAGGACGCGCCCCTGGCAGTTCTTATCGATGAAGTATCGGCCAGCGCAAGCGAGATTTTCTCAGGAGCAATGCAAGACAACGACCGAGCTGTAATCATAGGCCGCCGAAGCTTCGGCAAAGGTCTTGTGCAAAAGCCTATAATGCTTGCCGACAGTTCCGAACTGAGACTCACCGTCCAGCGTTACTACACTCCGTCGGGCCGTTGCATACAGAAAGATTACCTTACCGACGGAATCGATGAATACGAAACCGAAATTTACCGCCGCTACCTCAACGGCGAGGTATTCGGGTCGGATGTGGCATCAGACAGCACAATCGATGCATCGCTGATATTCCATACTTCCGGAGGTCGCAAGGTTTACGGAGGTGGCGGAATCAGTCCCGACTATTTTGTTCCGACAGATACCATTCGACGCAACACTTATTATGTAAGCGTGGCAAACAAGGGCCTCATCAATTCGTATGCTTACGAATATGTAGACCTTAACCGCGAGGAATTGTCGAAATACAAAAACGTCGATGATCTGCTCAGAAATCTCGACAACGACTATGTGCTTCTGAATTCATTCGTACGCTACGCAGTAGACAAGGGTGTAAGACGCCGTCCGTACTACATTGAACAATCCGCTTCGCTGATTGTTAACCAACTGAAGGCTCTTATAGTGCGTTATGTGCTTGGATTCGATGCCTTCTATAGTGTTTACAACCGTGAAGACGAGGATGTGATCAAAGCCTTGCGAATCATAGGCGAAGGCAAGGCCGACTTCCCCGTCCTTACTGGTTCTGAAATAAAAAAATAACAACATACTCTCTCCCGGCATTATGGACAAACAGCGCATACGAACCCAGATGAAAGCCCGGAAGGCTCTGCTCGACGAGCCTGAAAAAGCTCTTGCGGCGGACCGTGCCTTCAATCTGATGGAACAGACAGCCGCATTCATGCTCTCCGAGCATATACTACTCTACCATTCCCTTCCGGATGAGCTCTCAACGAGAGAATTCATTAACCGCTGGGCCGGACGGAAGCACTTTTATCTTCCCCGCGTAAACGGTGTGAATCTCGAAATCCTGCCCTACGAACAGAGTCGTCTTCATCTGGGCGCTTTCAACATCGAGGAACCTGATGGCGATACTCCGCTTCCCGATCTGGATATAATCGAAATGGTGGTGGTGCCGGGAGTGGCGTTCGACCGACGCGGCAACCGCATCGGACGGGGAAAAGGCTACTACGACCGGCTGCTTTCGAATCTTAAAGCCCTTACCGTGGGCGTAGCCTACGATTTCCAGCTTATCGATGAAATCGACAGCGAGGAACATGATGTGCGCGTAAACTATATTATAACCGACCGGCATATCATAGCGTGTGGAAACCGACGAAAATAATTTTACACAGACTGCACATATGACAATCCGGCTATAGG
>JAIDBM010000214.1:0-3545 GCA_029056365.1 Muribaculaceae bacterium
CTGCGATAACCGAATTGTAGTAGCGGGGATTGCCTGTTACTTCCTCGCCGATCCACGAGGCAGTTCAACCGCATGCCCCGAATCAGGCAATTCTATCTCGGCTATCACAAGGCCTGGTTCCGGATTATGGAATTCATCGACTTCCCATTTGAGTCCGCCGGATGCCGGTATGATGTGGCGGGTCTTGTGCAGGCAAGGCCTGCCTGTGGCCTGCAGCATCTCCACTGCATCGGCTGCAGGTATTTTATATTCCCATTCTCCGCGTGCGGCCCCGATGTTTCGGCTTTTTACGGTAAGCCATGCATTTTCGCCGCATATGCGCAGCCGCACGGTTGCATCGGGGTCGGAACTCAGATAGGCCTGGCGGATTTCGATGCGTTCGGTGGCCAGAGACGCGTACTCGTTGCTTCTGACCAGAAATTTACGTTCTATTTCAGTGGCCATGTTATTCGTCGATGCTGTAGTTGAGAAATTCCACAAACGGAGCGAGAGGGCGGAGAATGTCGGCTGATTTTTCCGGCCACGACGGATCTTCGAAGAAACGGCGTCCGGTGCGGGCAAAGAGTCCGTAGTCGCGTAAGCGCAGCCATCGGGCCTGCGGATGGTCTTTGGGATATTCCCTGGGCACGGTTTTGAGGGCATTGAAGGTGAGGAGTTCGTAATTCGATTTTATTCCGGTGGAGTTCATGATGTCGTCCCACTCCTCAATATTGTCTACTATCGCCCGACGAAGCTTTTTAAGTATCGGCGCAGGAGGGCACCAGATGCCTCCATACAGGCCGGCTTCGTTGCCGTCGATGTCCTGATGCAGATAAAAACCGGCATAGTCTTTTTCTCGTCCGCGGGGCGATATGGCAGCGGAAAAATAGGTTTTGTATGGAGTCTTGTCAGGCGAAAACCGGGTATCGCGGTATATACGGTATGCTGCCTGTCGGGCGTTCTGCATGGCTACTGACGGCATCCATTGCGCTATGAGCGATATCAGCCTGTCGAGGTCTTCGAGCCAGAGGGCGCGGAGCTCATCGAATTCGGCTTTGTGAGCCTTGAACCACTCGCGATTGTTGTTTTCCGACAGCTGTTCGAGGAATTCGAACACACGTGTCATATAATATTTTTGTGTCATGCAATTATAACGTAAAAATACTTTGGTTGGTATATACCGGCATTGAAAATAACGGCCGCCGGAAGCATGGCTCCGGCGGCTGTATGAAGTGGTATGTGTAGGCCTGTGTCATTCAGACACAAGCTTTATAATATGCTGTTACCAGATGATTACGCGTTCTGATTCAGGACGGAACATTTCGTCGCCTTCCTTGATTTTGAACGCATCGAAGAATGGCGCTATGTTGCGGAGTGTTACATTTACACGGTTTTTGCCAAGCGAATGAACGTCGCCGGTAGTGAGCGAGCGCATTTCTTCGGGCCGTATGTTGTTGGCCCAGAGATTGGCGTAGTTCATGTAGAATACCTGAATGGGGTCGAATCCGTCGATTTTGGCTTCTTCCGAGGTTATGTCCACGCCTTTCTTCTTCTGAGAGTCGAGGAAGGCTGTCATGGCCACACGCAGTCCGCCCTGGTCGGCAATGTTTTCGCCGAGGGTATACTGGCCGTTTGCGTTAAGGCCGGGCAGAATCTCCACGGCATCGAACTGCGATACCAGACCCTGGGTCTTTTCGGCGAATGCGGCTGCGTCTTCGGCGGTCCACCAGTTCACCATGTTGCCGTCGGCATCGAAATTGCAGCCCTGGTCGTCGAAGCCGTGTGTCATCTCATGGCCGATCACAACTCCGATACCGCCGTAGTTCTCGGCATCGCTTGCCTCGGGATCAAAGAACGGAGCCTGCAGAATGCCTGCCGGGAACACAATCTCGTTGGCCAGAGGATTGTAGTAGGCGTTGATTGTCTGCGGTGTCATGCCCCATTCGGTCTTGTCGACTGGTTTGCCCCATTTTTTCAGTTGCTCCTTGTTGTGCCACATGCTTACATTGTGCATGTTCTCGTAGTAGGAGAGCGACGGATCGATTTCCATGGTGGAATAGTCTTTCCACTGGTCGGGATAACCGATTTTCACGGTAAATGCGTTGAGTTTCTTTATGGCGTTGAGTTTTGTGTCATCGCTCATCCAGTCGAGGTTTATGATGTGCTTGCCCAGAGCGGTGCGCAGATTTTCCACCAGACCGAGCATGTACTGCTTCGATGATTCGGGGAAGTATTTCTCTACATACAGCTGGCCGATAGCCTCGCCGAGAGCGCCTTCGGTAGCGCCGAGGGCACGCTTCCATCGCGGACGCTGCTGCTGTACGCCACTAACCACTTTGCTGAAGTCGAAGTTGGCATCGTTGAAGGCATCGCTGAGTTTACCCGAAGCCTGCGACACATATTGCCAGAGCATGTAGTCTTTCATTTCGCGGTCGGTGAGAGAGCCAATCAGGTTATCGGCCTGCTTCATTGTGTTGGGATTGGTTACAATCACTGTTTCCGGAGTGGCTATTTCCATGGTTTTGACAAAGTAATTGTCCCAGTCGACATGCGGATATTCGGCCTTGATCTGGTCGATGGTGCGAACGTTGTACATTGCCGGGATGTTGCGGCTCTGTTCGCGTGTCCAGGTTGAATCGGCCATCAGAGTCTCGATTTTCATCACATTGTTTACAATGCGTGATGCATCTTTTTTCGAGTAGCCTGCATTCTGCATCTGGCGAGCGATGAGTTTTTTATAAGCCTCGCGTACCTTCTTGTTTTCGGCATCGTTGAGCAGGTAATAGTCGCGGTCGCCCATTCCGAGACCGCCGCCCGACAGATACATGGCGTATACATTGCTGTTGGCCATGTCTTCCATCGGACCGGCTCCGAAGAACGGGTTGGCATAGTTGGCGTGCATCCACAGCAGCAGGTCGCCTAAGCCTTCGTGTGGGGTAGTTTCGATTTTTTTGAGGTCGGCAAGAATTGGTGTCGCTCCATCTTTGTTGCGTCGTACCGAGTCGAGCGCCTGGTTGTAGATTGTCGATACTTTAAAGGCCACTGTGCCGGGTTGCGGATTTGTGGCCGCGAGATGAGTCACGATGTCGCGAACGCGGTATTCGCTGGAGTCGTTCAGAATGTTGAACTGGCCGTAGCGGGCGTGTTCAGGGCTGAGCGGATGGTTTTCCATCCAGCCTTTGTTCACGTGCTGATAGAAGTCTTTCGATGCTGGAGTGGCCTGGTCAATGTAGCTTGGATTCAGGCTTTTAAGGTGCTCCTGTGCGCTCAGACCCATTGATGTGGCCACGAGCATGGCACCTGCAAGAATTATTTTTTTCATTAAAGCTAATTTGGGTTTATTTTTATATGACGCAAAAATAACGCAGTAATTACACCGGACGGTGTTTTTTTTACTTTTTCCCCTAAAGCAAGTGTAGTCAAAGCGCCCGGAACTCGTTGGCTACTATAACCAAAGGAGAACGGGGACTTAAATAACAGTGGCGGCTGTGCATCAAGGCACCGCCGCCACGGGTATAGGTTTAGAGCTTATTACCCCACGCTGGTTGCCGGGGGCTTAGAGGAGA
>JAIDBM010000214.1:3555-15784 GCA_029056365.1 Muribaculaceae bacterium
CCACCCCGCTCTCCGGGCGGGCCTCGGCCCTCTTTTTACCACACAAATAAATCGGGGGCGCGCCTGTGCATCAAGGCACAGCCGCCACTGTTATAGGTTTAGAGCTTATTCCCACTCGATGGTTGCCGGTGGCTTCGAGGAGATGTCGTAGCATACACGGTTCACGCCGCGCACGTTGCGGATGATGTCGTTGCTCACCTGCGCCATGAAGTCATAAGGCAGATGCGCCCAGTCGGCGGTCATGGCATCGGTCGATGTAACGGCTCGGAGCGCTACAGCACGTTCATAGGTGCGCTCGTCGCCCATCACGCCCACACTCTGAACCGGAAGCAGAATCACGCCTGCCTGCCATACTTTATCGTACAGATTCCAGTCGCGCAGACCACGGATGAAGATGTCGTCGGCATCCTGCAGAATACGTACTTTTTCGGGTGTGATGTCGCCGAGAATGCGTACGGCCAGACCAGGACCTGGGAACGGATGGCGTTTAATAAGGTGTTCGGGCATGCCGAGCGACCGGCCTACGGCACGAACCTCATCCTTGAACAGCAGTCGCAACGGCTCGCAGAGTTTCAGGTTCATCTTTTCGGGCAGTCCGCCTACATTGTGATGACTCTTGATCGTTGTGCCGGTAATCGACAGCGATTCAATGCAGTCGGGGTAGATTGTGCCTTGGGCAAGCCATTTCACATCTTTGATTTTGTGCGCTTCTTCATCGAACACGTCAATGAATCCTTTGCCTATGATTTTGCGTTTTGTCTCGGGATCGGTCACTCCGGCCAGTTCGCTGAAGAATTTTGCCGATGCGTCCACTCCAACTACGTTGAGGCCCAGACATTCATAGTCGCGGAGAACATCGCGGAACTCGTTTTTGCGGAGCATGCCGTGGTCAACGAATATACATGTGAGGTTCTTGCCGATGGCACGGTTGAGAAGTACAGCGGCAACCGATGAATCCACACCTCCGCTGAGGCCCAGCACCACTTTGTCGTCGCCGAGCTGCTGTTTGAGTTCGGCAACAGTGGAGTCGATGAACGACTCGGCACTCCAGCTCTGGGTTGAGCCGCATATTCCGGTCACGAAGTTGCTGAGCAGCTGCATGCCGCATTCCGAGTGATATACCTCGGGATGGAACTGCACTCCCCATACATCTTCGCCCTCTACCTGATATGCCGCACATGGCACTTCGGCGGTCGATGCTATGATATGGAAGTTTTCAGGGAGCGAGGTGATTGTGTCGCCATGGCTCATCCATACCTGGGCGCCTGTGGTTATGCCTTTGAGGAGCGGATTGGCTTCGTCTACCTTGGTGAGATTGGCGCGTCCGTATTCGCGGGAGTCGGCCGGCTCAACCTTGCCGCCGTTGGCGTAAGCCATGAACTGGGCGCCGTAGCATATGCCCAGCAGCGGGTAGGTGCCCCTGATTCGTTCGAGTTCAACCTTGAATGCTTTCTCATCGTAAACCGAAAACGGACTTCCGGAGAGAATCACTCCTATGACAGAGTTGTCGCCGTACGGAAATTTGTTGTAGGGTACGATTTCGCAGTAGGTGTTCAGCTCACGGACACGGCGGCCTATAAGCTGCGTAGTCTGTGAACCGAAGTCGAGAATAATGATTTTTTCTTGCATATTGTGATTGTCTGCGTATTTCAATGGTGCAAAGTTACGATTTTTTCCATAAATAACTACAATTCCGACAAGCTCAAGAGGGGACTTACGGCTCTTTTTTCGGAAATTTTTGCTAATTTTGCACTCTCAATTCCATTAATGACCAAAAAACCGGTTTAGTTTTGAAAAGGTATATGCAGAGAATCCTGGTAGCGGCAGTGCTTTTTATGTCTGCGGCATTGCCTTCGGCAGCCATCAGTCTCAATCTCGACTCTATTGCCGAGTGGGGCCGTTTTCCACGGTTCTGTATTGGTGTATATCGCTGGGGCGACCGTTTTTTCAATTCCTACGATTCCACATATGTGCAAGGCACCGGCTATAAATTCAATGTAAAGGTAACCACCGATTCGTGGTTCGACTTCTATAACTTCATGCTGCCGGAGCGTACCACCATGCACATGCGCAGCGAGCCGTCGACTTCAATCGGAGCCCACCTTACCTATCTGGCGGTATCTGTAGGTTATGACGTGAATTTTTCAAAACTGTTCGGTGGTCCGAGCGAAGCACGTCAACGCTATAATTTCGGGTTTAACTGCAGTCTTTTTGCAGCCGAACTGAGTTATATCAAGAACGATGTCGGCACTCGCATCACACGTTTCGGCACCGCCGGCATCGACACCGACTATAAAATCAAATTGCCCTTCAAGGGAATAAACGTGTCGTCGTGGAACCTCGACACATATTATTTTTTCAACCACAAACGTTATTCGCAGGCAGCCGCATTCAATTTCAGCAAGCTGCAGAAAAAGAGTCAGGGATCGTTTTATGCCGGGGTGTCGATATACACACAGCATTTCGATTTTGATTTCAGCGAGTTGCCCTCTGAAATACTCGAGCACTTGCCGCAGTCGTGGCCCGACTACCGTTATAATGTCAAGACCCACAACTATGCGTTGCGTGCCGGTTATGGATATAACTGGGCGTTGGGCCGCCACTGGCTTATCGGTGTTACCGAATCGCCTGTGATAGGTCTGAAGAAGGGTTTTATAAACAGCGAAGACGAGCATGTGTCGTGTTCGCTGTCTAACCGATTGGGTGTTGCAGTGGTGTGGAACAACGGACATTGGTTTTTCGGAGCCACTGGCCGCTGCGATATAGGGCTTATATACGACAAGGAGCATACCTTCGCCAATGCATTTGTCACAGGCCAGATGTCGGTAGGATACCGCTTCAATCTGTGGTGATGGTGCCGGCTGTCGGGCTTTGGTTTTCGTCAGGCGAAAAGTGCACGGAATGCGTCGTCGACACGTTTCACTTCCTCGATTTTAATTCGCATCTGCTGCAGGTCGATGCCTTTGAGATTGCCCTGCGGTATGAGCATGTGTGTCATACCTAATTTTTCGGCCTCGCCGATTCGCTGCTCGATGCGTGTCACAGGGCGTATTTCGCCCGACAGTCCTACTTCGCCCGCCATACAGTAGCCACGCGGGATGGCCATGTCGACATTGCTCGACAACACAGCGCTGATTACAGCCAGATCGAGTGCGGGGTCGTTTACTTTCAGGCCTCCGGCAATGTTCAGGAACACATCTTTCTGGGCCAGCTTGAAGCCGACACGCTTCTCAAGCACTGCCAGGAGCATGTTCATGCGTTTGCTGTCGAAACCGGTGACGCTGCGCTGCGGTGTGCCGTAGGCGGCTGTGCTTACAAGTGCCTGTGATTCTATCAGAAACGGACGGGCACCTTCAAGAGTCACGCCGATGGCTACGCCGGAAAGTTCTTCATCGTGTTGCGACAGCAGCATTTCCGACGGGTTTGTTACCTCGCGCAGGCCATGGCGGCACATTTCGTAGATGCCGAGTTCGCTGGTTGAGCCGAAGCGGTTTTTTATAGCCCGGAGTATCCGGTACATGTACTGGCGGTCGCCTTCGAACTGTATTACCGCATCGACTATGTGCTCAAGCACTTTCGGACCTGCCAGAGAGCCTTCTTTGGTGATATGGCCGATGAGCAGCACAGGCACCGAAGCCTCTTTGGCATATTTCAGCAGCTGGGCGGCACACTCCCGTACCTGGCTTACAGAGCCTGCCGACGACTCGATTGTGTCGGAGGCTATGGTCTGGATGGAGTCAATCACAACAATGCCGGGATTCACTTCCTCGATGTGGCGGAAAATAGTTTCAAGCGATGTCTCGCACACAATGAAGCAGTTGTCGCTGCCGCGGCCTATGCGGTCGGCGCGTAGTTTGAGCTGTGTGGCACTTTCCTCGCCCGAAACGTACAGTATGGTTTTCGATTTTATCGACAGCAGGTTTTGCAGTACAAGTGTGCTTTTACCTATACCTGGCTCTCCGCCAAGCAGCACCAGCGACCCCGGTACGAGTCCGCCGCCGAGCACACGGTTCAGTTCCTGGCTGGGGAGTTTTATCCGTGGTTCGTCGAGTGCCTGTATGTCGTTTACGGCCATGGCCACCGAGCGGTTTCTTCCGGCTACCGGCGAGGGAGTCCGCTGGGGAGCGGAGCTTATTTTTTCCTCCACCATGGTGTTCCATGCGCCGCATGCGGGGCACTTGCCCGCCCATTTGGGCGAGTCGGCCCCGCATGCGTTGCAGTACCATACGGATTTTACGTTTTTGCGCGACATTATGCGTTGCGTCCGTGGCAGTTCTTATATTTCTTGCCGCTGCCGCAGGGACAGGGGTCGTTGCGTCCGACTTTCGGCCCGGCTTTCACCGGCATGGGTTTCGGACGTTCGCCCTGCTGGGCGCTGGCCACGCGGCGCTGTTCCTCGCCGGGGGCTTCGGCTTTAGTCTCGTTGTAGCGGACAGCCTTGCGGGGCATATCCGGTCCGGCTTCTTTCATTTCCACGCGCTGTTGCGGAGCAGGCTGCTGTGCGGGTTGTTCCGCAGCTGTTCCGTCATTTGTCGGTTCGCCTGACGCCGGCTGAGAAGGCTGGTCGCCAGTGGGGGGAGCTACCGGAATGTTCGCACGCATCAGACACGACACCGCTTTGTTGTTGAGCTGGTTGAGCATTGATTCAAACAGATGGAACGATTCAACCTTGTAGATTACCAGCGGGTCTTTCTGTTCGTAGCTTGCGTTCTGAACGCTCTGACGCAGCTGGTCAAGTTCACGGAGGTGTTCTTTCCAGAGTTCATCGATTGTCACGAGCACGAGTTTCTTCTGCCATTCCTTTACGATGCTGCGGCATTCGGTCTTGTAGGCTTCCTCAAGGTCGACGCGCAGATTGAAACGGCGGCGTGAGCCATCGGAAATAGGCACGATTATGCGTCCGCGATATTCGGTATTTTCGTACATGTTGTTTATTACCGGTATGGCTACTTCGCGAATGCGTTCGTTGCGGCGGTTGAATGCCTCGACGGCCGCTTCGTGCAGTCGTTCGATTTTGTCCTGACGGGAAAGATTGCGATATTCGTCTTCGGTATACGGAAGCTCTATCGACAGCAGTTTGAGCGCTTCCTGCTCCAGGTCGGCATAGAAGGCGGGTTCCTCGTTGTTTACAATCAGGTTTTCTACCGAATCGTAAATCATGTTGGCGATGTCGATGCCGATACGCTCGCCGATAAGGGCGTGATGGCGGCGGGTGTAGATGTAGTTACGCTGCTTGTTCATCACGTCGTCGTATTCAAGCAGGCGTTTGCGGATGCCGAAGTTGTTTTCCTCTACTCGCTTCTGGGCTTTTTCAATGGCGTTCGAAACCATTTTGTGTTCAATGGGTTCTCCTTCCTGAAGGCCGAAGCGGTCGAGCCATTTCATAACGGAGTCGGTGGCGAAGAGTCGCATCAGCTGGTCTTCGAACGAAACAAAGAAGATTGATGTGCCCGGGTCGCCCTGACGTCCGGCACGTCCGCGCAGCTGACGGTCGACGCGGCGCGACTCATGACGTTCGGTGCCTATGATGGCCAGACCGCCTGCGGCTTTTACCTCGGGTGTGAGTTTTATGTCGGTACCACGGCCGGCCATGTTGGTGGCTATGGTAACTGTGCCCGGCCGACCTGCAAGAGCCACGATTTCAGCTTCGCGCTGGTGCAGCTTGGCATTAAGCACATTGTGCTCGATACGGCGCATCTTGAGCATTTTGCTAAGAAGTTCCGATATTTCAACCGAGGTGGTGCCTACGAGCACCGGGCGGCCCTCTTTCACGAGGCGTTCGATTTCTTCAATCACTGCGGTGTACTTTTCTTTCTTGGTTTTGTACACGCGGTCGTTCATGTCGATTCGTGCCACGGGGCGGTTTGTGGGTATTGTCACCACATCGAGTTTGTAGATGTCCCAGAACTCACCTGCTTCGGTTTCAGCCGTACCGGTCATACCGGCGAGTTTGTGATACATGCGGAAGTAGTTCTGCAGGGTAATGGTGGCGAATGTCTGTGTGGCGGCTTCTACTTTCACGCCTTCCTTTGCTTCTATGGCCTGGTGGAGGCCGTCGGAATAGCGGCGTCCTTCCATGATACGTCCGGTCTGTTCGTCGACAATCTTGATTTTGTTGTCGTCAATCACATATTCGACGTCTTTTTCAAACAGGGTGTATGCTTTCAGAAGCTGGGTTACTGTGTGTACGCGTTCGGCTTTCACTGCATAGTTCTGCATGAGTTCGTCTTTGCGGGCCTGACGTTCCGAGGCATCGGGCATATGCTCGAGTTCGGAAAGCTGGGAGGCTATGTCGGGCAGAACGAAGAACATGGGGTCTTCGATTTTGCCGGTAAGTTCGTCGATGCCTTTGTCGGTGAGTTCGACGCTGCGGTTTTTTTCATCGATTACAAAATACAGCGGATCGGTGATGAAGGGCATTTCGCGGGCGTTGTCCTGCAGGTAATGGGCCTCGGTCTGCAGCAACAGGTTTTTCATACCTTCCTGCGAGAGGAATTTGATCAGCGGCTGGTATTTGGGCAGGCCTTTGAAAACGCGGAACAGAAGTATGGCGCCTTCTTTCTGCTGGTCTTTGTTGTCAGAGGCGATTTTTTCTTTGGCCTCGGCAAGTATTTTGGTGATAAGGCGCCGCTGGGCTTCAACCACTTTCTGTACGTTCGATTTATAGATGTCGAAATACTGGTCATCGCCTCTCGGCACGGGGCCTGATATAATCAGAGGTGTACGCGCGTCGTCGATAAGTACTGAATCGACCTCATCGACAATAGCGTAATAGTGCTTGCGCTGAACCATGTCTTCAGGTTCCATGGCCATATTGTCGCGCAGATAGTCGAAGCCGAATTCGTTGTTTGTGCCGAATGTGATGTCGCAGTTGTATGCGGCGCGGCGTTCGGGGGTGTTGGGCTCGTGTTTGTCGATGCAGTCTACGGTCGAACCGTGGAACATGTACAGCGGTCCCATCCATTCGGAGTCGCGCTTCGACAGGTAGTCGTTCACAGTAACCACGTGAACGCCACGGCGGGAGAGCGAGCGCAGGAAAACCGGCAGTGTCGCCACAAGTGTCTTGCCTTCGCCGGTTGCCATTTCGGCGATTTTGCCCTGGTGCAGCACAATACCGCCGATAAGCTGTACATCGTAGTGTACCATGTCCCAGGTAACGGGGTTGCCGCCGGCAAGCCATGTGGTTTTCCAGATGGCTTTATCGCCTTCGATTGTAACGAATTCGCGGCCCTGGCCTGCGAGTTCGCGGTCGAGGGCGGTGGCTGTCACTTCCACAGTGTCGTTGGCTGCGAACCGTGCTGCAGTCTCGCGCATGGTGGCGAATACTTCGGGCAGGTGTTCGTTGAGTTTGTCCTCAAGGGTGTCGAGGATGTTTTTCTCGTGTTTGTCGATTTTATCCCACAGAGGCTGGCGCTGATCGTATGGCAGGGTTTCTATTTCGGCTTTTATGCGGGTTATCTCATCGGCGTCATGACGGGTGGCGGCATCTATGTCGGCGCGTACCGCATCGATGCGGCCACGGAGCTCGTCGACTGTGAGATTCTGGAGTTCAGGGCCTTTTGCCTTGATTTTCTCCACAATGGGCATGATGGACTTCAGGTCGCGTTGCGACTTGTTGCCGAAGAGTTTGCTAAGAACGTTTATGAATGACATTGTATGTGGTTTTATATTATTTTCGTGATTTATGCAGTTGATGTGGGGTAAGTATATATACGCACACACGGCCCGGAGCACAATCAGGTGCGGGACTGTGTGGTATCTGTCGGCAAAGATAATAAAAATTACTGAAACTCAGCGGATATGAATCACTGAAATGTATCTCAGAGGTTGATTGCCGGCATTGAAGCGGCATTTGGCGAGCGTATTCTCAGCAGGCGGCATACGGTAGGTGTCACCATGCGGATGTCGACCGGTGTGTGCAGTTTCCGTGCCTGCAGTCCCGGTGCCATGATGATGACTGGAGCGGTGGTGGCTGTCTCGCGTTGTACTTTTTCGTATTTTCCGGCCTGTTCCGCACCCTGTGTATTCACATCGTCGACAAGCTGCCAGCCTGGCAGAACTTCAATGAGCATGTCGCCGCAGGTGGCGAAATGAGTGTTGCGGCGCAGAGCCTCGGGATTGGCTCCGGCCCGTCCGTGGCGAACATCGTCGCTTGTGTGCACAGCCTTCACTCCGGCCATGCGGCTGAGGAAATCGGCTGCTTCGGCACGCATGGCGGCTGCATCGGCCTTGCGTTCGTCGATGAGTTTGTCGTTAAGGTAGAACCATCCGTCGGAATAGGCCTGTACCCATTCGCCGTTGCCATGCAACGCTATAAGGTAGACGTTCAGCAGCGACATGGCCTTGCGGGTGGAGAATTCGCCATAAGGAATCATCCACCTGGGGTCGTCTCTTCTGCTGCGCGACGACGGCGGTGTGCCAGTGATCATAACTACCGAGGCGTTTGCTCCTGCTTGTTTTTCGGCCGCTTTTATAAGGCGTGCCAGATCGGAGTCGAGCCGGTAGTAGCTGTCGATCAGTTCGTATCTTGTGTCTGGATTCTTGCCTCCTTCGTAGGGATTCAGTGTATAGGCCACACTGAGCACATCGATTCCGCCGTGTTCTCCGAGTTTCAATGTGCCTATAAGGTCTATGGCCATTGATGTCACTTCGGAGTTTACCGCACCCGGAGCGTCTTTGAATTCGGCGAATCTGGCCTGGTTGCCGCGTCCGAATGTGTAGCGGAAGGGGTAGTGGGTGAGGTGTTCGGGAAGTCCGGGGTATTTGTCGGATGATTTCAGCGGGGTCCAGCTGAGAGTGTCGAGCCGTTGTGAGAGATGGCTCAGGCGGTTGCGTGTGCCCAGCAGCGACGGCGGGTCTTTATAGAAAGTCGAAGTGGCCCAGTTGCCGTTGCGGCTGTCGATCCATATGGCGCAGTTTGCGCTGTGCCCTCCCAGAGCTATGGCCACTCCGGGGTCCGGAGCCACGGCATATGCCTGGCTTACGCCTCCGCCTGCTATACGGATTTCATCGGCGAGGGTGCTTACGAGCAGAGCCGACGGAGAATATGTGCTGGTGGTATAGTTTCCGAGCGTGGTGCCGTCGTCGAATATGTGTTCGCTGCGTAGGGCCTTGCGGTCGAAACGCCGGGCTGAGCTTACTCCGGTTACCGAGGGCGAT
This sequence comes from Muribaculaceae bacterium, assembly GCA_029056365.1. GTDB lineage: Bacteria > Bacteroidota > Bacteroidia > Bacteroidales > Muribaculaceae > CAG-873. The sequence continues at coordinate 12,715 of JAIDBM010000214.1, forward strand.
GCACCGGTCATAAGCTCGGTTACTGCGGCTGTGGCGTCAAGAGTGGTTCCGTATTCGCCGCTCAGTACCACTCCCTGGTCGAGCAGACGGTTGAAACCTTCTTCTCCGAAATAGTCGCGCAGAAGATCGAGCTGTGTTGCGTCAAGACCTTCGATAACAACGTTGAGTAGCAGCTGAGGCTGTTTTTGCCCGGCATTTGTCTGCGCGGGCAGCGCCATGGTCACCATCGAGGCAATCAGGGCCAGCATCAGTCGGCGGCTGAGCGATATTTCGGTGTATTTTGTCACGCGGTTTTTGTATTTCGCTTGAAGTAGTTGATGTATATGAATGATGCCGAACGCATCAGGTCGCAGATTATCAGCGGTATAAATGCAGCGTTGGCACTTTGCGGAAGCCAGGGCCAGCATGCGGCCATGGCGAATACAAGTGCAAAGTTAACAAATTGGTAGCATAAAACCGCATTTTTCAGTTTTTTTATCCAAATAAATATCGCCGGAACCAGACACAGGGGGTTCAGCCACAGATACAGGTAGTTCGGCGAGGTTGCTTCATGGACTGAAATGAATATGAGGAATGTGAGCAGACAGCCGGCCAACCCGAAGATACCGAAAAGGAGAGAGTCGAACCAGCGGCTCACTTTCAGACGTTTCACATCTTTGATTGTGAGGCCGAGCGCTACTGCCAGTGTCCACATGGCTATGCTCATCGGCGACAGCAGCCATGGGGTAGGGCCTTCAGTGGCATCAGTTGCTCCCGGGTTTATCTCTGTGCTGTGTTCTACAAGCGGTTTGCCGTCGATGGTGGCGCCCTGAAGCTGTTCGGCGAGAAGCACCGGAGCGAAAGCCTGCTGTCCGGTGCCGATGGGGTAGTCGATGCCGCTGCCCAGCGCGAGGTCGATTCCGAACTGATACCACGGATAGTTGCGGTGGAAGTGGCGCATGACATTGCGGTAGGTGGTCAGATGCTCTTTGTCGATGTTTGTAACCTGAGCCAGGGCGAGTGAGTCGGGCGCGATGGCTTTTTTCAGAAGTCCGAGCGGACGGGTGGCGCAGTTGTCTTTTACATAGTTGTAGCGGTAGACTCTGTTTTCCGGGCGCAGATTGTCCAGGGAAAGTTCGATGAGCCGCGCTTTCTGCTGTGGTGTCAGATTGAGCTGCAGGTCTACGATACGTCGTCCCTGTCGGGTGTAGGCGTCTTTGAAGTATTGCCATGGGGCCGCCGCCGCCCAGTAGTCGGTTTCGCCTTTGACGAAACGGTATACGAAGTTGGGCTGTTCGAAGTCGAAGGTTCCGAAACTTACAGCATAGTCGGCTTGTGGAGTTGTTATGTGCAGTGCTGCGTGGCCTTCGAGTTCATATATGTCGGGCCCCGGATAGAATATGGTGAAACTCACTGTGGTATCGGCTGGTAGCGCCAGAGACCGCAGCGGACAGACAAATGCCAGCAGACAGAGTATGCGGTATATATGCCGTATCATGGAATATCGATGAGCCTGTGGGTCTGGAGCGACAGACGCCAGTGCGGATGGGTTTTGATATACTCCACAGTCTCTACGATGTTCATGCCCGAACATGGTTGCAGAAAGCGGTGTGAGGCAGCAGGCAGCCGGGATGCGATGGACTCGACGTCCTGGCTCTGATATACGATTTTCAGTTCATCGATTCTGTCGATGTTCCAGGGCTCGTCTTTGGGCGAGCATGTCACCCAGTCGACTTCCGGGGGTACGGGCAGCGAGCCGTTTGTTTCAATCTGGATATAAAATCCGTGCTGTTTTATTTCGCGCAGCAGACTGCTGTCGAGCTGCAGAGTGGGCTCGCCGCCTGTTATTACGATATGTCGGGCCGGGTATGCGGCGATGGCGTCTGTGATTTCTCTGGCGGTCATCATTTTGCCGGAGAAATGAAAGGTGTCGCAGAACGCACATTCGCGGTTGCATCCGCTGAATCTCAGAAACACAGCCGATGTGCCGGTATGGAAGCCCTCGCCTTGCAGCGAGTGGAATATTTCGTTTACCTTGTATTTGCGTTCCATTATTCGTTTATTCGTCGGTTTCGTATGATGCTGTATTTCCCTCGCTTTCCTGCACGTCCACCCGGTAGCAGTTGGGTACATTCTCGCATATCCAGCGTGCCATGTTCTCGGCAGTAGGATTGAATGGCAGTACATCGTTGATGAGCCTGTGGTCGAGACGGTCGGATATATTCTGCTTTATATGGGTGAAATCGGTTACCATGCCGGCGGAATTCAGTTCTTTTGCGCGGCAGTGTACGGTTATAATCCAGTTGTGGCCGTGCACGGCTGTGCATTTGCTTTCGTAGTTGAGTTCAAGCCTGTGTGCGGCGGATATTTCAAGTCGTTTGCTTACGTAATACATAAGAATTGAACAAGAGTGATTATACGTTTATTCGTTGCTTGGCGGGTTTACCGGCTTGACTCCGGCTTCGGATGCGAGACGGTATATGTATTCAAGTGCGGCTTCGCGGGTGTCTTCTATCTCGCAGTCTTTGATTGCCTGGCGTAGATTTTTTGTGAAGAAGCCTACAAGAGGGCCTGTCGAGAGGTTGAAGATGTGCATTATCTCGTTTCCGTCTACTGGATTTTTACGGGCCCGCTCGGAGTCGATACGCCTGATGTATTCGTATTTGCTGTCGACAATGTCGAAGTTTGCGAGAATGCGGTGGCGTTTGGCTTCGTTGCGGCTTGTAAGGTCGGCCCGGGCCAGTATCATCAGGTCGGCGAGATCGTCTTCGCCGGCATAGTTCATCAGACGTCGCACGGCGCTGTCGGTAACTTCCTCGTCGCCAAGGGCTATCGGACGCATATGGAGTTCCACAAGTTTGCGCACATATTTCATTTCCTGCCCCATGGGCATTTTGAGCCGGGAGAAAATTTCGGGTACCATTTTGGCTCCGACCATGTTATGGTTGTAGAAAGTCCAGCCCACACCTTCTTCATAGCGTTTTGTGCGGGGTTTGGCTATGTCGTGCAGAAGAGCGGCCCACCGCAGCATTAGTTTATCGGATACGGCCGCAACGTTGTCGAGAACCCCGAGGGTGTGATAGAAGTTGTC
>JAIDBM010000215.1 GCA_029056365.1 Muribaculaceae bacterium
CCCCAGCGGAAAATCTTTGCGTTATTGGCATAGGATTTATGCCCCATATAAGTTAGGGTGTCTTCCTTGGCATATGTATAAGCCACAACCCTGACTATATGGTCGTAGTCGATTCCTAACAGGCGCCACAGAAATCTGCGGATTGTTCCAAGGGTCTTCATTTTATTAAACGGCACATTATCTTGGCGATCCCCATTCTTAACCATGGACGGGAACATCTCATATAGGCAAATACGATCTTATGCAATTTCGTACATTGAGTACAAGAACACAATGCTGTATATTGACTGTAAAAAAAATCCTTTATCTCTTTTGACCCGCCGGATTGAATGTTCAGAGAAAATAAATACTCAACAATCTTTATCGTGTAGTTTCTATCCCAATATGGAGCAGTACTGAAAGCATCGCGTAAAACGGCGCCATAATCCAACATCTTCTTTTCCTTATTTGAAGCACTTGACATTGTTGAATCTGGACGCTGACGATAAAAATATGTATATGGAATCTTTAAGGAAATCACATACGAAGTTATACAGAAATACGCTCTTAATGCCCAATGATTATCTTCGTAGATTATACCCTCTTTAAAAAATAATGAATTACTTATCAGCCAGTCTCTTTTCACCAATTTATTCCAAGGGGCTATCGGCAAGTGAAAATAATTAGCCTTGGTATTTCGGATATTATTGCTATATACCTCTTTTGCCGAATTATCGCTTATGGTGGGGAATGTTGTGCCGTTCTCATGAAGATAGGCTGCATTGCCAATAATAAGTTCGGCTTGGGGATATTTTTTTGCCAAGGCATACAGTTGTTCTATGCAGTCTTCAGAGATATAATCATCACTATCTATGAAAAATAGATACTTTCCTGAAGCCTCTCTGATGCCGCTATTTCGGGCTGCGCTTTGACCCGAATTTTTTTCATGTGTAATAAATCTGCATTCAACAGGGCCACTGTAGGAAGATATGATTGATTTGGCTATCGAAACAGAATCATCACTACCTCTGTCATCCACGAGAATACATTCTACTGCTATGTCTGATGAAAAGCGTTGGTTCAGAACCGATTCAAGACAGTCCTTTATGTATTCCCGTACGTTGTATATTGGTATTATTATGGATATATCCATCACAAAGTGCTATCTATTAAACAACTTGTCTAATCTTATCTTGATAGAGAGCCTGTACAAAACGTGCTTGGGCACTTTATAGCCTGTCGGATAGTTTTTTTTACGTATGTCATTGACGAGCAGGAATGGTATTCTTTCATCATATCTGATATTCCCAACTGCTTCATATATTAATGGACTTTCCTGTTTTAGCCAGTTATCATGTTCTTTTATACTGTCCATAACCTCCCGGCTACCTGATCTCAGTCCAATCATAATATTTGACTTGATGAACGATATTATTTTCTTATTCAGGAATTCCCGTCTTTCATCGCTGAGATCTGCCGATTTGTAAAAGGCTATCATATCCTTGGACACCATGAATAGTTGGTCAATCGACTTGGCTAACTTATCCGGAGCCATAGTCTGTCCTACACGCCCCACAAGATACCTGTAAAGAAATACGTCGGTAAACCGGATTGTATCGATATAAGCCATCGGCAACATAGACCATTCCGTATCGGTGTAACTGATTCCCTCTGTCTGTCTATAATCCAGTCTGTCAAACAAGCTTCTTTTATATGTCAACCGATGCATTGTAGGATAAAGTGCCAATGCGCTATCCTTTATTTCTTCAAAGATGTATGTAGTATAAAGGTTTACATTATAATAATTCACTGCGTCTCTTCTTGTAATCACACCTTCTTCATCAACATCAACAAAGGGTGTAATCAACATATCATCATCCACATTGCCAAGCAATGCAACGAACTTTGAGAATGCATCGCTGTCGAACGTGTCATCTGCATCGAGCACCTTCACATAACGGCCTGCGGCCAATGGCAGGGCGGCATTGATGCAGCTGCCGTAGTTGCCGTTCGGCTTGTCGACCACTCGTATCGAACCGGGATAGCGGTCGGCATAGCCGTGGGCTATCTCCGATGAGCGGTCTTTGCTCCCGTCGTTCACCACCAGCACTTCAACCTGATCGAATTCGGGTATCAGGAGAGAGTCAAGGCACTTGCCTATATACTTCTCCATGTTGTAGGTGGGAATGATTATACTTATCTGTTTTTCCATGCCTCGAATGCATTTGCTATGATTGGTGCCATATCGTAGTATTTGTATTCGGCGAGGCGGCCTCCGAAGATTACATCCTCCTCGGCTTTGGCAAGCTCGCGGTAGGACTCGGCAAGACGGTTGTTGCGCTCGTCGTTGACGGGATAGTAGGGTTCCATGCCGGCTTTGAACTCAGTGGAGTATTCGCGTGAGATTACCGTGCGCGGATTGTCGTATACCTTGTCGCCGAACTGTTCGAAATGCTTGTGCTCGATGATGCGGGTGAAGGGTGTGATGTGGTCGGTGTAGTTCACCACGGCATTGCCCTGCCAGTTCGGGCAGTCCTTTGTCTCGGTCTCGAAGCGTACGGTGCGCCAGTCGAGGCGTCCGAGACTGAAATCGAAGTATTCATCGATGGCGCCGGTATATACAAGCTTGTCGGCTACGTTTCGCCACGAATGCTTTATATCGTTGAAATCTATGCGGGTCTGAACGTCAACACCTTCGAGCAAACCCTCGACCAGACGGTTATAGCCGCCTTCGGGTATGCCCTGATAGAGGTCGTTGAAATAGTTGTTGTCGAAGGTCAGACGCACCGGCAGGCGGCGGATTATGAACGCGGGCAACTCGGTGCACGGGCGCCCCCACTGCTTCTCGGTATAGTGTTTTATCAGTTTTTCGTAAATATCGCGGCCTATCAGACAGAGTGCCTGTTCCTCAAGGTTGCGCGGTTCGGCGATGCCTTCGGCATGCATGCGCTCCACGGCCTCGCGGCGCTGTTCATCGAGCTTTTCCTGCGCTTCCTGCGGAGTGCGTACTCCCCACATCTGATAAAAGGTGTTCATGTTGAAGGGCAGGTTGTATAGACGTCCGTCGGGAGCAGCCGCCACCGGAGAGTTTGTGTAGCGGTTGAACGGCACTATGGAGTTGACAAACTCCCAGACCTTGCGGTCGGAGGTGTGGAAGATATGGGCGCCGTATTTGTGCACGTTTATGCCTTCGATATTCTCGCAGTAAACGTTTCCGCCTATATGCGG
>JAIDBM010000216.1 GCA_029056365.1 Muribaculaceae bacterium
TTTTTAAACCTCCAAATTTTTTACGAAAAATTTCATAAAAAATTTTCATCGGCGCGTTTTTTTTTGTGGATACCAGCCAATAAAAATCAAAGGCAGATTCTCTGTATTCCCTCTATTCCTCAATGTGTAAGCCGATGATAACCTCCATACATGATGACAGTTGTATCGGCTACATCCTCCGGCATACCTATTTTGTCCGAGCGATGTGATTACCGTTGTCATAATTCATTCGGTTTCCGGCATCCACTTGTCGAAAAATTCCACTATCCGGTCCATGGGAATCTTCTCAAGATTATCATACAGGTCGCAATGGCTGGCACCGGGCACTATATGGAGTTCCTTGTTATTGCCATGCAGAAGCCGGAATGTATCTTCTCCGAAGTATCGCGAATGGGCTTTCTCGCCATGCACTATCATCACGGCATTTTCAAGTTCACCGGCATATTCGAAGAACTTGAAATTCATGAACGGAAGAACCGAAGTCATGTTCCAGCCATCGGTAGAGTTGCCGGAACGTTCGTGAAATCCACGAGCTGTCTTATAATAAGCGTGATAGTCTTTCAAAAACTGCGGAGCGTCTTCCGGCAGGGTGTCGGGGACACCTCCGGCACGGCAATAACGGCCCTCCCGATAGTCGGCTGTGCGTTGCTTCGCCAGCACGGCACGGTTGGCATTGCGTTTTGCCGCCGAATCATCCGCATCGTAATATCCGTTGGCCGACACTCGGGTCATGTCATACATTGTAGAGGCTACGGTAGCCTTGATACGCGGATCGTTTATGGCTGCCTGGACAGCGATTCCACCCCAGCCGCATATTCCCAGAATTCCGATGCGTTCCGGGTCGACATCAGACTGAACCGAAAGGTAGTCGACAGCGGCCGAGAAGTCCTCGACGTTTATATCTGGCGATGCCACTCTTCGCGGCATTCCTCCACTCTCGCCGGTAAACGACGGGTCGAATGCAATGGCAATAAAACCATGCTCCGCAAGCTGCTGGGCATACAGGCCCGAACTCTGCTCCTTTACCGCACCGAACGGACCGCTTACCGCTATGGCCGGCAACTTTCCGGCAACATTCTTCGGCAAATACATATCCGCTACGAGCGTTATGCCGTATCTGTTCACAAAACTCACCTTTCGGTGATTCACCTTGTCGCTTTTTTCAAAAACCTTATCCCAATTCTGAGAAACAGCGAGTTGCTCAAGCGGAGCCACTGACGTGTTTACGTTTGTATTGTTCATAATCTGAGCGTTTGATATACATGTTCCCATAGCAAGGAACAACAATAAATTTTTTATTTTCTTCATCTGGGTTGATATTTTGCCCGATACTGTTGTTTTCTGATGCAAAGTTAGCGGCGTATCAAAAATCACACATACCCGAATCGGGGCAATTCGAACCTAAATTGCATATACTGCTACATTATAACTGAAAAAATCACTACATTTGCGGCATGAAACAAGACCCACCCATAATCAGACTCGACTCGATAGACGCCTACAACAAACTCTACGGTCTGAAAACGAGCCATCCGCTGGTAACAGTACTGAACCTTACCGAGGCAACCAGAATCGTAAACCATGTACAGATAGACTACGGCGTATATGCACTGTATCTTAAGAACGGGGTAAGCTGCACTCTGAAATATGGCCGTCAGCCATATGATTATCAGGAAGGCTCGGTGGTTAGTTTCGCACCCGGTCATCTGATAAGCGTCGACAGCGACACCGATGATATTGCACCCGATGTTATCGGTCTTATGTTTCATCCCGATCTTATTTATGGCACGCCATTGGCCTCAAAAATCAGAAATTACAGTTTTTTTGACTATTCGCAACGCGAAGCCCTGCATCTGTCGTCAGACGAAAGAGTCCTCTTTCTTGAATGTCTCGACCGGATAAAAGAGGAACTCGAACATCCGGTAGATGTACACACTGCCCGAATCGTAGCAAGCCATATCCAGGTTCTGCTCGATTATCTGACCAGATTTTATGAGCGACAATTCATTACACGGCGAAAGGTAAATTCCGATCTGCTCGACCGCTTCGTGAGAGCCTTGAAAACATATTACGCCGACGGCAAAGGAAAAGACGGATTTCCTACGGTGAACTACTTTGCCGAGATTGTAAATCTGTCGCCCGGCTATTTCGGCGATCTCATAAAGAAAGAAACCGGAAAAACAGCACAGGAAATCATATCGCTCCAGATTATCGATTTCGCCAAAGAACGACTCCTGCATTCCAACGACGACATAAGCATAATCGCATATGACATGGGATTCCAATATCCACAGCATTTTTCCAGAATGTTCCGGCGCCTCACCGGTAGCAGTCCGCGGCAATTCCGCGAAAAAGCCCGGCTGTAGTTTCTGAACTATAGTTTCTGAACATAAACCGGTTCTTGTCCGAATGACAGAAATTTTGTACCTTTGCACAGTCTCATACAGCAGGTATGAGACTGTGCAAATATTTTATCATACTTACTTACCTTCAATCAATCATCATCAAAGCAATGAAATCAAGATTAATCCATGCATTGCTGGCAATACTCCTGCCGGTTATGTCGGCTATGGCCAGTAGCTACACAATCTATTACGACAACTCCAGCACCCAGTGGGAGAGTGTAGGCATACACTACTGGGGAACTCCCCAGACTGAATGGCCGGGAGTAGAAATCGACCATGTCGACGGCGACATATGGGCCTACACTTTTCCTTCGGCACCCTCAGGCGTGGCCGGATTCCTTTTCAAACACGCCACTTCCACAGGCGATGCCTTCCAGACTGCCGACTTTTCAAAAGCCCCTGTCGCCGGACACATATATAAAGGTGCCGGAGGCGAAAAGGGCAAACTCACCGACGAAGGAGTGTACAACGGCACTCCGGCCCCAAAAACCGCAACGGTAACAGCCAGCCCCAAAACCGGAACTCGCTTCTCCGATGAAATTACTGTTTCTCTCAGTGTCACACCCTCGGTAGCAATATACTACACCACCGACGGAAGCACCCCCACAAACGCATCGGCCGTTTATTCGGCTCCGCTCAAATTCAATGCCACCACCGAACTGCGCACCCTAACCATAACCGATGAAGGTGTGGAAAAAACTCAGACATTCATATACACCCGACGTGAGACAATCAGTCCGGTCGACGGCATACTCTCAACCGACTATTACAGAGTGAATCCCGATGGTAAAACCGGCAGCAACCGCACAGTAGATACAAAATTCACCAAGCATCCCAATACAAACTACCAGTGCACAGCCGACAACGCCTTCACAAACTGGACCAACGACGACCTCATATGCCAAGGCGTGGCCCGCGACATAGCATCGGCATTCAAAGGACGCCACGAATACCCCGTAATCGACTCATACGCCATATTCGCTGCCTACGATTCCGACAACCTGTATCTGGGCGTACAATACGTTTACGCGGTATGGGACGAAGGAGGCGACGGCAAATCGGACAACGACCGTCATCGCCCCTGGATGATGGACGGACGCATAATGCTGGCTTTCGACCTTGACCCCGAGAAAGAATTCGAAGGAGTTCTTGCCAACGGCAACACCATATGGGACGCCGACGGCAAATACAATGTGATGCGTAACGGCACCGACTGCATCTGGCTGGGCAACACTAAACCCACCGTTGGCGTTCCGGCGCTATTCTTCCCCGATGCAAACGGCACCACAAGCTACGATGCCCCCTATTGTGTGACCTTCGGCAGCGAACCATTCTATGGCGTCGCCAACGGACTGCTGCCGTGCATCGAGCATATCTGGGGCCAGAACTCTCTCGGATACGACCCTGAAGAACTCCTTACCAACGACGGATTCACCGACCTTATCGGCGAAGTGGCACGCGACAAACACACATTCTATGAATGGAAATTCCCGCTGTCGAAACTCGGCGTTACCGAGCAGCAGATAAAAGAACGTGGAATCGGCGTGATGGTTATCGACACTTATGGCCAGGGAGCAATCGGTTCCACGCCCTATGATCCGGCTGTTTTCGACAACGCCAACACTTCATATTCGAAAGACCCGTCGACCAGCGCCGAAAAAGAAGACATGGATATATTCACATTCAAACACGCCCGTATCGGTGGCAAAGTATCATCGGCCATAAGCGAGCTTCCGGCTGACAACAGTATGGAAACTCCCGCCGAATACTTCACCGTCGATGGCCTGCGTGTAAATATGCCGACTTCCGGATTGTATATCGTGCGCCGTGGCGACAAAGTATCTAAAGAAATCATCCGATAAAACCATAGCTCCATAGAACCTCTGCCAACAGGAAGATAACGGAAAGCGGCCCGATAACTGATGATGCGGTATCGGGCCGCTTAATTTTTCATTACTGATTATTTTTAGTAATTTTGCGTGACCATAACACTACCGCCATGAAAACAATTTATGCTCTGCTGACTGCCCTGATGTGGCCGACCGCAGTCGTTTCGGCATCGGAACCGGCCGACTTTGTGAACCCACTCACAGGCACACAGTCGACATTCGAACTGTCGGCCGGCAACACCTATCCGGCAACAGCCATGCCATGGGGCATGAACTTCTGGACACCACAGACTGGCGAAAACGGTTCCGGATGGCAATACGTATACACCGACAACAAAATCCGCGGACTAAAACAGAGCCATCAGCCAAGTCCGTGGATAAACGATTACGGAGCATTCTCGCTAATGCCGGAAACATGCACGCTGAAACTCTCCGACAAAGACCGTGGCTCCTGGTTTTCGCACAAAGCCGAAGTAAGCCGTCCTTATTACTATAAGGTATATCTCGCCGACTATGATGTGACAGCCGAAATCGCCCCCACCGAACGTGCGGCGATAATGCAGTTCACATACCCGGAAACCGATAATCCTTTTATGGTAATCGATGTCATCGACACTACCGGATATATCGATGTCCAGGCCGAACACATGCGTATCTGCGGCAAGGCGTCAAACAATCATGGCGGCGTGCCCGACAACTTCGCAAATTATTTCATCATAGAATTCGACCACAGATTCACCCTCGTAGAACAAAACGGGCAGGTAGCCGGAATACGCTTCCTCCCCACACAACAGGGCGAGGTTATCACAGCCAGAATAGCATCATCGTTCATAAGCACGGCCCAGGCCCGACAGAACTTGCATGAACTCGACGGCCTTACATTCTTCCAGGTAAAGGAACTCGGACGCCAGCGATGGAACGATGTGCTCGGACGCATTGACATAGACGGCGGAACCGATGAGCAGAAACGTACATTTTACAGCGCCCTGTACCGTTCGCTTCTTTTCCCCAGAAAATTCCACGAAATCTCTGCCGACGGGCAAATCGTTCACTACAGTCCGTACAGCGGAAAGATCTGCCCCGGATATCTTTATACCGACACCGGACTATGGGATACTTTCCGTGCCCTCTTTCCGTTGCTGAACCTTGTGTATCCGTCGGTGAACCTTGAAATACAGGAAGGCATGCTCAACGCATATCGCGAAAGCGGTTTTTTTCCGGAATGGGCATCACCCGGACACCGCGACTGCATGATAGGCAACAATTCCGCATCGGTACTGGCCGATGCATATCTGAGCGGAGTCAGAGTGGCCGACACCGCCACTCTCTGGCAAGGAATTGTACACGGCACCAGAAATGTACATCCTTCGGTAAAATCAAGCGGCCGGCTCGGACACGAATTCTACAACAGCCTCGGATACATACCCTACGATGCTGGCATAAACGAAAACGCGGCCCGCACTCTGGAGTATGCCTACGACGACTGGTGCATATACCGGCTTGCCAAGGCCCTGGACCGGCCGATTGACGAGCAGCGCCTGTATGCACAGCGAGCGCTGAACTATCGCAATATTTTCGACAAAGAATCGCTGCTCATGCGCGGACGCAACAACGACGGCTCGTTCCAGAGTCCGTTCTCGCCACTAAAATGGGGCGATGCCTTTACCGAAGGGAATGCATGGCATTATACCTGGAGCGTGTTCCACGACCCGCGCGGACTTATGGAACTGATGGGAGGCAACGACATCTTCTCATCTATGCTTGACTCCGTGTTTTCCATTCCCCCGCATTTCGACGACTGCTATTACGGTTTCCCTATTCACGAAATTCGCGAGATGCAGATAGCAGGCATGGGCAATTATGCTCATGGCAACCAGCCGATTCAACATATGACATATTTGTATAACTGGGCCGGACAGCCATGGAAAACCCAGTTCCATACCCGTGAGATAATCGACAAACTTTATTCCCCGGCACCCGACGGATATTGCGGCGATGAGGACAACGGCCAGACTTCGGCGTGGTATGTGTTCTCGGCTCTCGGTTTTTATCCCGTTGCCCCCTGCAGTGGCGAATACGCAATAACCTCGCCCTTGTTCCAACACGCAAAGATAAGCCTTGAAAACGGAAATCTCATTGAAATAAACGCAGCTGAAAACAACAGCCGCCGAAGATATATCGGAAGCATGCGCATAAACGGCACGGACTACGACAAAAACTATATTAAGTTCGACATGCTTTCAGACGGCGCAGTAATCGACATACAGATGGACAGTGTGCCGAATTTCAAACGCGGCATTTCGCCTCAGGCATCTCCTTATTCTTTTTCCGATGAACCGATAGTACGGAGCATCGGCCGATAACACAATGGAGTGACTGCCTCTTGGCCGCCACTCCATTGTCTTTTCTACTTTTTATTGCCGAACGCAGTGTTACTGTTCGCCTTCCTCTGCGGCGAACTCCATAAGATAAGCCTTGATGAATCCGTCCAGGTCGCCGTCCATCACTCCGTTTACATCCGAAGTCTGATAACCGGTGCGGTGATCCTTTACACGGCGGTCATCGAACACATACGAACGAATCTGCGAACCCCACTCTATTTTCATCTTTCCGGCCTCTACCTTGGCTTGCTCCTGCAGACGGTGCTGCAGCTCCTTGTCGTAGAGTATCGAGCGCAGCTGACGCAGAGCGTTTTCCTTGTTTTTAGGCTGATCGCGGGTTTCCGTGTTTTCGATAAGAATTTCCTCTTTCTCACCTGTATACGGGTCGGTGAACTGGTATCGCAGACGCACGCCCGACTCTACCTTGTTCACATTCTGTCCGCCGGCGCCACCACTGCGGAAAGTGTCCCAGCTCAAAAGCGCCGGTTCCACTTTAACCTCTATGGTGTCGTCGACAAGCGGAGTCACGAATACCGATGCGAACGATGTCATGCGTTTTCCCTGGGCATTGTATGGCGACACGCGCACCAGACGGTGAACGCCGTTCTCGCTCTTAAGATACCCATAGGCGAAATCGCCCTCTACATTTATCGTGCACGACTTTATTCCGGCCTCATCGCCATCGAGTATATTCGCAATCGATGTCTTGTAACCCTGTTTCTCACACCAGCGCAAATACATGCGCATCAGCATCGAAGCCCAGTCCTGACTTTCAGTACCGCCGGCACCCGAGTTGATTTTAAGCACTACGCCGAGTTTATCCTCCTCGCGCCGCAGCATGTTCCGTAGTTCAAGCGCCTCTATCTTGGCCAGAGCATCGGAATAAAGGGCATCGAGCTCGCTTTCTTCCACAAGCCCCTCTTTAATGAACTCATAGGCAGTGCCGAGTTCTTCCACGGCCTGCTCCACTTCATGATAACCCTCGATCCAGTGCTGAAGGTCTTTGATTTTCTTCATTTGTATCTGGGCTTCCTTGGGATGTTCCCAGAAATCGGGCACATGAGTGCGGAGTTCTTCTTCTTCTACCTGTATTTTCTTGCTGTCGATGTCAAAGATACCTCCTCAGCGCCAGCTTGCGCTCAAAAGTCTCTTTTAATTGTTCCTGTGTAATCATTATATTTGCTGTATTGTTAGAATTTTGATTGCAAATTTACGATTTTTCCACTGAAAAGCACGCGGCATAGCCATACCATACACCCGTTTTAACTCTTGTTAATACATTTTGCGCAATCGCACAATATTAGTTAAGAAGGCTGCGATTATCAGCTCCAGATTGTTTCAATATAAAATAAAGGTAGTAACTTTGCCCCGTTTTAACATTCCGATATGTTGTGGAACATATTTTTACTCTATGGCATATCCTTATCAAAACGAGAGAAATCATGCATAATTATCTCACAGAACTCCCACGCCGTCAAGCCGTCAAGGACGGTTTTCGCGAGGCTTTCAGCTACACCGACCAAGCCTCAGGCAAATGGACCTCTTGCAGCTGGAGGGAGTTCGCCCGCAAAGTCGACCTTGTTGCCTGCGCACTCGAAACACTCGACATCGAGCCTTGCGACTCTGTGGCGATATATTCAGCAAACTCCCCCGAAATACTCATAAGCGACTTTGCATGTTACCGCAACCGCGCCATTCCGGTAAGCCTATACTCCACTTCTTCACCATCACAGGTTGAATTTATATTGCGCGACTGCAACGCCCGCATGGTAATGGTAGGAGATGAAAACCAGCTTGAAACAATAAAAGAGGTACGGCACAATTGTCCGGAACTCAAATATATAGTTAGCTTTTTCAACAAACACGAAAACATCGACGGACTTATGTCGTTCGATGATTTACTGAAACTCGGCCAGGCTACCGAACCCAAAGCCATTTCAGTAGTCAACCAACGTTCGGCCGATGCGACACCCAACGACATCGCCACTCTGATATATACATCGGGCACCACCGGCGAACCCAAAGGAGCAATCCTGAACCACAGCTGCTTCGATGCCGCAATTGAAATACACCTCGAACGGCTTGATATGCTGTCGGAACAAGACACCTCGCTCTGTTTCCTGCCTCTGAGCCATATTTTTGAAAAAGCATGGACTTATTTCTGTCTGGTAAACCGCATGCGGGTGGCAATCAACCGTAATCCAAAAGAAATCCAGCAGACAATCAAAGCCATACGTCCTACCTGCATGTGCTCCGTACCCCGATTCTGGGAAAAAGCATACACTGCCATACAGGACAAACTGGCTTCGGCCGGAACAATTCGCAAAACCTTCATAAACCGTGCCCTTGCAATAGGGCGCCGAAGGAATCTCGATTACATACGCCGCGGCCTGCCGGTTCCGGCATGGCTTGAGGCCCGATACAAGTTTTACGACAAAAAAGTTCTGTCTACCATACGCCGCGCGATCGGAGTGGACAACGGCAACATTTTTCCTACAGCAGGCGCTCCGCTGTCGCCGAATATCGTTGAGTTCTTCCACAGCTGCGGAATAAACATACTCATAGGATACGGACTGTCGGAGACCACTGCCACCGTCAGTTGCTTCCCTGACTTTAACTTCGAGACCGGAAGCGTAGGCACACCGATGCCCCGGGTTCAGGTGCGTATAGGCGCCGATAACGAAATTCAGGTAAAGGCACCTACCGTGATGCAGGGATATTTCGGACGTCCCGAAGCCACTGCGGAAGCATTTACCGACGATGGATGGTTCCGCACAGGCGATGCCGGATATATCGACAGTTCCGGAGCTATAGTGCTCACCGACCGCATCAAAGACCTCTTCAAGACATCGAACGGAAAATACATTGCACCACAGGCTCTTGAAAGCCGTCTTGGCGAAGACCGCTATATCGAGCAGGTGGCAGTGATCGGCGACCGTCGCAAATATGTCACCGCCATCATCATTCCTGCATTCGAAGCCCTGAAAGAATACGCGCGAAAAAAGAAGATTGAATTCCGCAGTATCGAGGATCTGATTCAGAACAGCGAGATTATACGAATGCTTCAGGAGCGGATTGACCGGTTGCAGAAAAACTTCGCAAACTTCGAGCGTATCAAAAAATTCACTCTTCTTCCAAGGGAATTCAGCATCGAGACAGGTGAACTGACAAATACACTGAAACTGCGTCGCCGGATTATCAACAATCTCTACTCCGACCAGATAGAGGCCATGTACGCCGCAAGCTGACAGAGTCAGGCTCCGAGAACTCTGAGGACTCCGAGAACTCCGAGAACTCTGAGAACTCTGAGAACTCCGAGAACTCCGAGAACTCCGAGAACTCGGAGAACTCCGAGAACTCTGAGAACTCCGAGAACTCCGAGAACTCCGAGTGCTCTATGATTTCCGAGAACTCCTATATTCTCTGCGAGCCGCCGACATCTGCTCTCTGATGCCACCCTGCTTAAGAAAATCAGCTTTCTGGCGTTCAATCAGCCTGAACAGCAGCACATCGGCCTGATGTATAAGAATTATCGCTATGTTGGCGACAGTCTCTGCCGTCCGCACTTTCACGGCCTCTCTGAAAAAAGCCGAATCATTGTTGTTCGCGCAGATTCGCCGTGTAACAATTGCCTTTTCGCTGTTCTTGTCCCAGATTTCAAGATCGCGCACCCTGAGAAAGTCTTCATAGTCAATCAGCAACTCCTGAAGACTTGCCTTGGCAACATTCGTGAGTTTGATTTCTGTCTCTTTCGAGGTAGAACCGGCACTACTTCCTTCGGCAATGTTCTGCTTGCCGCTGCGTGCGGCCTGAATCATCTGATCAACGGTTCGATCCCCGCGCTTCAGAAATCTCTGCGCGAAAATATAAGTCACATCATATATAATCTCCGCTACCCGGAATGCCCGAAGCTTGCGATAATAGCCTTTTTGAGGAATGAACTTGTCGGACATCTCCGTAATGCTTTTTGTTGAATATCAATAAAACCTCTTATATCTCCACAGTTATGTTCACGCGCCAGTTGCGCTTGGGCATAGGGTAGTTTATAATCACGTCATAGTCCTGGCTGAGCAGATTGTTGACCTCCAGCAAGGCACGCATGCGCACCTTGTTGATGCTGAAATCGCGGCTCAGCGACAAATCGCTCGTATACCAGGGCTGCGTGTAGTTGTAGCGGATATTCTCCTGCTGGTTATAACGCTCGCCCACATAAATGAAACTGTAGTTCAATCCCCATTGCCGCCAGGTGAGATTAACCACCGCCGAGCCGCTGTTGCGCGGTATATACGGAATCTGGTGGCGGTAATAGTTGTCGGCAGGGTTTGTTACATCGATGGCCCGCTGGAAAGTGTACTGAGCACGAAGGGTGACATTGAACTCGCGTAATGGCTGCAGAGAGGCTACAGCCTGGACATCGATGCCGCGAATCTGCACACGGCCCAGATTCAGCATGGTCCAGCGGAACTGCTGTCCTTTGGGATAGGCCACAATCTTGTCGCGCACTGCATTGTAGTAGACATCGGCACTGAAACGGAGATTGTCGAGCAGTCCGCGTGTGTGATGGTCCCACATCACTCCCGCATTGTACTGGGTAACTCGCTCCGGATTAAGCTTGGAATTGCCCATATCGGCATAATACAGGTCGTTGAAGGTTGGCATGCGGAACGAACGTTTGTAGAATGCCCTCACGCCCAGTTCGCGGTTATTCAGCAGCGTATACGAGGCGTACACAGCCGGGGTGAACACCTGTTTCGGCTCGGGAGCCTGCCGATCTGAGAGTCTGTCGTTGATAAAGGTGCCCAGCGCCGAGGCCTGCAGCTTTAATCTACCGAGGTCCATCGATCCGGCGGCCGACAGCATGTTGGTGTAGCGGTCGGGCTTGGCAAAGTCGTACATATCGGCGCTGAGCGTGTTCCACATAAAGTCGTAGCTGAGCGAGAAACGCAGCTGTCGGTTCACCGCATATTCGTTGGCCGACGAGAAATAAAACTCACGCTGTCGGTAGAGATTGTCTATTTTAATCTGCTTGTCGTCGTTGTTCACATAGTGGGTGCGGTAGAACGAGTATTTGGCCTGATTCAGAGTAGTAACCGCACCGAAATCAGCGGAATACGAGGCCTGTACAAATGAGTTGTTGTCCCATATCCGCTCGCCGCGTCGCCACACGTTGTTGACAATGGCTCCGGGCACACCGCGCTCGCTGTTGTAGTTGTAGACCTTGGCCCGCCACTCGCCGTTGCTCAGAGTACCGTTGAGATTGAGTTCGAGTCTGGTGGCGCTGATGTCGCCGTTCTGGCGCACAGCCGTTGTATCGTAGGCTATCTCGCCTGCCGGATTCACCCGCCTATAGCGGAATTTGTATTTGCCCGACGAGGTAAGATACTCGGCCGACAGCTGGGCGGAGACTCTGGGACTCAGGCGCAGTTCGAACAGTGCCGAAGGGTTGAGCAGGTCGAATGAACCGAAACGCACTGCTCCGCGAAGATGATATGTTTCGCCGGGTTCGAAATGCGGTGTACGGGTGCGCATATAGATGGTACCTGCCGATCCGAAGTCGCGTGCGGGCTGCAGAATCTCGCTTTTCTGGCCATTGTGCAGCGAAATCGATTCCATATTGTCGAGAGAGAACTGCCCCAGATCAATCTGACCGTTCTGTGCGTTTCCGAGTTCTATGCCATCGTACACCACTCCGGTATGGTTGGTGCCCATCGAGCGGATGTTCACAGTTTTGATACCTCCTACACCACCATAGTCTTTCACCTGCACGCCGGCGAAATAACGCAGGGCATCGGCCACGGAGTTGGAGTTGAGACGCTGAAGTTCATCGCCGGAAAGCACCTGTGCCGGTATTATCTCGACATTCGCCCGGCGCCCGGCTACGGTAACCTCAGAAAGCACATAATCAACACTGTCGGCTGGAATGGAATCGGCCATCGAGGCCCGGACCGGTGCAGCCGTGGCCACCGTAAACAGAAGTAATGTAGCGAATTTCACTGTATTGGTTTTTATGCCCGTCCTCGCAGGCTAATTAAACGATGAATCATTCCGACAGGTTTTCTGACTTGTTCCATCTGTATTGTACGCGCCTTCTCGGCTTGACCAATGGCATAGCGCACGATGTATGAACTCACAGCAGCGGGACTGTGCCGGAATCGCACCGGCTTCCCTCATCGGCGATTCTGATACAAAGTTACAAAATTAATCCCGTACAGACAAACCAGCCGATGCAAGACGCACGGCTCTTTCATTTAAAAAAGTCTTGTGCTTCCGAAAAGCCTGTTATTTTATAGCGGGGAAAGTCTGAATGGG
>JAIDBM010000217.1 GCA_029056365.1 Muribaculaceae bacterium
TTATGGTCCGGAAACCTAAATCCGCATAACAGTCAGGCACACTCTCGCGCGTGATAGTGTCCCAGAACAGCACACCGGGTTCTGCCGATTTCCATGCATTATGTATGATTTTCGACCACAGCGCTCCCGCGTTTATATCCTGCGTTACCGACGGATTGTCGCTGTCTACCGGATATTGCTGGCGATAAAAACCGCCTTCGGTCGCAGCCCTCATGAAGTCGTCGTCGATTCGCACGCTTACATTCGCACCCGTGACCTTGCCCTCGGTCATTTTGGCATCGATAAAACGTTCGCTGTCGGGATGCTTGATCGACACAGTCATCATCAACGCTCCGCGACGCCCGTCCTGGGCAACCTCACGCGTACTGTTGGAATATCTCTCCATAAAAGGCACAAGGCCGGTCGAGGTCAGCGCCGAATTCTTCACAGGGGTTCCCTTGGGGCGTATATGACTGAGGTCATGCCCTACTCCACCGCGACGTTTCATAAGCTGCACCTGTTCTTCATCAATACGAATCACACCACCATATGAATCGGGATTACCGTCAAGCCCTATGACAAAGCAGTTCGACAATGACCCCACCTGAAGATTATTCCCGATTCCGGTCATCGGACTTCCCTGCGGCACTATGTACCGGAAATCCTTGAGCAAGCCGAAAATTTCGTCATGCGACATCGGATTGGGATACTTCGACTCAATGCGTGCCAGTTCTGCGGCGATACGATGATGCATATCGTCGGGGGTAAGCTCATAAAGATTGCCAAACGAATCTTTAAGCGCGTATTTGCTCACCCATACGCGGGCGGCGAGCTCGTCGCCGCCGAAATAGCGCAGGGTCGCCTCGTAGGCTTGATCGTAGTTGTATGTTTTCTTTTCCACGATAAATAAGGTGTTGGATATTTGCAGAAGAATTTGAAAAGTAAAAGCACATATTCACGCCTTACGCCTAAGAGCACTGCAAAGTTGGCGATTATTTTCGAACCGACAAAATATTTCAGTCAAAAGTTATCGACATGTTGAAAAGTTTTCCATTTTGGTCTTCTACGTATTTGAATATAAGTGCATTGCGATTTTATCAACGCGTCAAAGTTTACCGTTTCAGTAAATTGTAGATAACTTTTTCGTTCAATTCTTTGTTTTTTGCGATATATTAATTAACTTTGGCGCTCCACATAATACACCTATAGAACATGAATCTTGACTTCTTCAAAAGCCGCCGGAGCGTTCGCAGCTTCAGTTCCGAAGATCCGGGTCTGGAGAATATAGCCGCAATGATCGAGGCGGCCGCACATGCCCCCAACACCGGCAACATGCAGACTGTGGCCGCCATAGTATCGTCCGACCCTGATATCAAACAAAAACTGTCGCCATTGCACTTCGGACAACCCTGTGTATGCGGCGCTCCTTATGTTATCACATTCTGTGCCGATTTCAACCGTTTCAGCCACTGGTGTTCTCTGCGCGATGCCGAGCCGGCGTTCGACAACCTGCAGAGCCTTATGGCCGCTGTAGTCGATGCATCGATTTTCGCACAGCAATTCTGCACCATAGCCGAAATGAACGGACTCGGAGGAGTATTTCTCGGAACAACCTTATACAACGCCCCGCAAATAGCCGAAACTCTCGAATTGCCCAAAGGGGTAATACCAGTGATTTCAATCGCCGTGGGAGTACCCGCCGACAACGCTCCAGCCGGACCGACCGACCGACTGCCTGCACGTGCCGTACTTCACATTCAGAAATACCAGCCATTCTCCGACAACGAAATCGAAAGCCTTTACTCAGACCTGGAGTCAAACGAAACATCAAAACGCTTCATTGCCGAGAACAACAAGGAAACTCTCGCACAGGTATTCACCGATGTGCGGTATCCGCGTTCTTCTGCAGAAGCGTTCAGCGAAACTCTCAAAAAATATCTTGCCGCTTATCTTTAACCCCCTAAAAGCGGATTACAGATAGCAATCGGAGCCTTAGCCAACTTTAAGCAAGGCTTCGATTGCTTTTATATCTTCGGTAAGCTTACGGTCTATCCCCAGACGCTGCTCCACATTGGTACAGCCGTGTAAAACCGTGGCATGCGAACGCCCGATACGCATACCGATAGACTTAAGCGACATGTTGGCCATGTTCTTGGCCATATACATCACAATCTGACGGGCATCGCTTACCTCTCTCTTACGTGTCTTGGCTACAAGTTTCTCAACCGGCAAGCCATAATATGCCGAAACTTTTTCCGCAATCAGCTCCATGTCGATGCGATGCTCATTGATTTTAACCACATTGGCAACAACCTTTCGCGCAAGCTCCAGATCAACATCACAACCGAGCACTGTAGCACGCCCCATGAGCGAGGCTACCACTCCAACAATTTCACGTATGCTATCCTTTACATTAGCGGCAATAAAATCTATAACATCATCAGGAAGGGCCAGACCGTCCTGTTCGGCTTTACGCCGCAACACGTCACGGCGAAGCTCCATGTCAGGACGCTCAAGTTCAAGAGTCATTCCCCACTTGAAGCGGTTAAGCACGCGGGCCTCAAAACCTTCCATCTGAGATGGCGGACAATCGCTCGACAATATAATCTGCTTTCCATTCTGCTTCAGATGATTGAATATATGGAAAAACATATTCTGAGTCTTTGTCTTGCCGGCGAGTTCCTGAATATCATCCACAATAAGCATATCGATGCTCTGATAAAAATGGAAGAATGAATTTATCGAACCCATGCGGTTCGCTGCCGTAAACTGACTTTCAAACAGCCTTGCATTGATATACAGAACCCTCAGATCCGGATCAAGCTCTTTCGCGCGTATGCCTATGGCCTGTATAAGATGTGTCTTGCCAACACCGGTCGGACCAAACACAAACAGAGGGTTGAATGTGGTGACCTTACGGGCAACACTTTCGCCAATAGCCCTGGCCTCACGGTTTCCCATGCTGCCGCAATAATTTTCAAAGGTATTGAACGGATTGAGCTGCGAATCAAACGGAGCGGTCTGCTTTGCCTGAAACGGATTCGCAGGCTGAACCTTCTGCTGGACCTGAGCCAGAATAGCCGACGACGGCTCTCCACTGCGGATACTCAGTTCCGTGTCAGGCGCGCTCTGAACCTGTCGGAAACGGTAAAACAACTGCACCCCGGTACCATATACCTTATGTATACCGGCACCTAACACGCTTATAAAACGTTCTTCAAGCTGGTCGGCAAAAAACTGCGACGGCACAAGCAGCTCGAGTTTGTTATTCTCGAAGCCGGCCGAAGACACAATCTTGAAAAACGCGTTATATTGTTCGGGAGAGATATTGTCCTTGATAAACTGCTGACACTCCTCCCAAAGCTGTTTATGGTCTTTTTCCATTTGGCGCGGGGGTGAATTATTTATGTGGCTTTTACTTTTCGAGTACAAATTTCGTTATTATTTTCCACATAAACAAACGCCAAAATATTTGGATTTTTGAATTTTATCGCAACAACAACGTTTTCAACATGTTAGCATATCACCTCATCCGCAATAAACACTATTCGCGCTAACATACTGATTTACAATAAACTTACTGATTTTATCTCTTTGTCACACCCATAATGCCTACAGCGTGAAACATGCTTTACAGCACGGTTCTCAACCGTGAAACTATTTTCACGACAGCAGGCGCTTATTTAGAAAGATTCTAAATAAGCGCCTGCTGTCGTTTATTTGCATATTATCCTGTACAAGACCTACAACAGCTTAATGCTGATATACCGCTTGGGATTCTTCTTGATATCGACAAAGAGCGAATCAAGACTCTGTACCGTGGCGTTGAGGTTATCGTACAGGGCCGGATCGCCGGTAAGGCGTCCGAGAGTGCTGTCGGGGTTTTTCAGCTCTTCGCTGAGCTGCCGCAGATTAGCCACAACGAGCTGCACCTGTTGCATAGTGCTGTCGAGCGGCATCTGCCTGAGAGTGGTTGAGAGCACAGCCATATCGGCCGACACTGTGTTCATGTTCTCTGTTATATGCTTGACATCACCCACCACAGGCGGAAGTGTGCGCATCAGCGCGTTGAGCTGCACTGTCGCGGTTTCAAGATTCGCAGTTATCGCATCCAGACGTCTGGCACTGGCAAGTATGGCCGGATCGCCCACAACTCTGTTCAACGATGTGAGAAGGGTGTCGATTTTTGGAAAAATCGCCGAAACCGAAGGCATCAGACTGCCGCTTACCTCATCCATGAGTCCGGCCGACACAGCTCCCTGAAGTTCACTGCCTACGGCGGCATAATCCTTGCCCGGAGCCATATCGAGAACTATAGTCGCAGTACCCAGAATATCACTGCTTATCATCGCCTTGGTACCCTTGGTTACTTTAAGTTCCTTGTCGAGACTTACCTCAACCCTGACATGCCCGGGGTTATCATACATATAACTGATTTCACGCACCTGACCTACTTTGTAGCCATTTACTGTAACAGGCGCCGAAACCGCCAGACCGGCCACATTGTCATATGTCGCATAATAATAGTTTGCGGCCTTGAACACGTTCACGCCTTTCAGAAAGTCGATGCCAAAAAACAGAAGTGCCATAGAAACCAGCACCAGAGCTCCGATTATTACTTCCTTGCGAAATATTTTCTTCATATTCTAACTTTGTTGAGCCGGACATTCCGGCGTGAGACTACTGTTTATTAT
>JAIDBM010000218.1 GCA_029056365.1 Muribaculaceae bacterium
TCGTCGGCAGCGTCAGTTGTGTATAAGAGACATGACCAGAGTGTTGAAATACGATTTCTTATTGTTTTTTATTGAATTGAAATCGCCTGATTCCGCAAACATTCTGTCGGCCTCGTCGGTTTCGCCCATACGCTGAAGGCAGCCGGCCACATAGCCTTTCGCCATGGTTCTGAACAGGTTCCTGTGGGGCAGTTTGGCCATGGTCCGCTTGTAGAAGTCGAGGCACTCATCGTAGTTCTGCAGGGCGATAAGGGCCCTCACATATTGTAGTCCGTATCTGTCGGACAGAAAGCCTACTGTATGTTTCCTGCAGCGCTCCAGTATGTTTGCAAATCGTTCGGCCTCGGTTCTGGAATCGTATTTTTCGTTTTTATCTGCCGGATAGTACCAGGGCGATATGCGGTTGAAACGCAGTTCTTCCAGTTCTTTGGCGAGCAGCAGGAATTCTTTTATTTCACTGGCGTTGTTATTTATAATCCAGGCAAGAAAGGCATTGTCGGATCTGCCGCTTTCAAACGCACTCTGAAGCTGCGCCAGATTCATATCGTAGACAGCTGCCTCAACCTCTGAGGCAGGTATGGCAGCGGAGGTTGAGTTCTGCCATAGCGCAATATTCTCGGCCTTTTGTGTTTCGATAATCGTAGGTTCTTCATCTCCTTGATAAAAATGGAAAACAAAAGGATTGGAAACCAATCCGTCAAAGGGGCCGCAGGCAAATGCCACTACAGCCGCTGCCAGAAACGCGGCGCTACTTATAAATCTGCTTAAATTCATCGTCGGTATAGTTGGAAATGTTCTTTTTGTCGAGGTGGTAAAGGATGATGCTGAAATTATCATCACGCGAATTCTGTCGGATCAGTTCCTTTACCTCCATTATGGTTTTGAACGGTGCGTCTTCCTTGCGTATTATATCGCCTTTGTGAAGATATGCTTTGTTGATAACCGTATCTTTGGCAACTTCATAAGAGTTTGATGAGACATGGGTTAAAATATTGTCGGGAATACCGGCTCCGGAGTTTATGAGTCCTTTGAATTTTCTGTCGCTGTCATATACGAGATTCCATGAGAATATCGGATAGGCGTAGTCGAGATGCAGCGGATAGTCGGCAAGATTCTTCAGATATGGCCTGATGTTACTGACCGATATTATTGAGTTGGGTTCTTCAGGATTTTCGAACGAACCGGTATTGTACAGCATCAGCACTCCGTAATCCACCGGCGGTGGCGTTTGCAACAATTGGTGCAGGCGGATTGTGGCGCTGACTTTTGCATGGGAATTGCGTGATTGCAATTCTTTTTTCACTTCTCTGCAAAGATTGAAGTATACCGAGTCGGTCTTTCGGGTCCAGTCGCAGTCGAGCTGAATTTCCCGTGGTTCGGGAATTTCATTGTAACTGCACATGTTGCAAATGCGTTTTACAATTTTTTCAGCCCATTTCGCTTCGTTGTGCCGCATTTTCTTTATGGCATCCACAGTAATGAATATGGTAGGGATTATTTCCTGTGCCTGCATTTTGCTTTTTACCTGCAATGAGGCGTCAGGCACTACGGAGTCCATTGCTATCGGCGACTTGTCGACCACGATGTCGAAGAATCTGACATAGGCTTTCCGCACATTGTTGGTCTGCAGGAAATGTTGTTCCGCGCTGTCAGAATCAAGCACGGTTCTCCAATAGTAGATTCCGTTCGCCGGTTGTTGAGTGTGCTGGTTATTGTTCTTGTCGTGGCGCGATTTGTCATTACACGATGAGAATACTGCACATGTAAGGATGAAAAAAACTAAATATCGAAACGTTTTCATATTGTTGATTATTTGTCGAATCATTTTGGTGCAAAGATCGAAAAAAAACAGCGCCCGGCGAACGATTCTGCCGGACGTTGTATGAAATTGTATAGATGTACGAACATTTAGATCCGGTTCAACTTATGACGCTTGGCTATACTGAAATCCAGTTCACCCGGGCGGCTTCGTAGGTTTCGGGTGGAGTCAGCTTGCCGAGCATCGACTCTATGGCCGATTGCGGAACGGCGTCCCGGCGGGAACGGTTCCGTTCGAGAAGCGTATGCCAGTCGGTTTCAAGATATATTATATTTACGCTGGCCTTGTAACTCTCGAAAAGCGAAACAAGTTGCTGCCGCATCGCTGAGGTGAGATTGGTGGCGTTCCAGACAAAGGGTTGATGTTTGCGCAGGTATTCCTTGGCTTGCTCTTTGGCGAGGTTGGCTACGAAGCCTTGATTGTCGGTAGGCGGAATTCTCCGCTTGCGACGGATTTCATCAAGCGACACCATCGGGATGTCAGGGAGGTTGTGCCGTATCCAGGTGTCTTTTCCTGTGCCGGGAAGACCGCTCATCATGTAGACTGTGCCCCACGAGTCATCGTGCAACTGCTGGTTTTTCCATACATCGCGGCCATCGAGATATGCCCTACGGGTATAGTCCGACGGAAAAGGGTAGCAGGTTTCGTAGCAACCTTCTTCCTTGGCCAGTTCCTCGCATAGTGCAACCTGGTCGAGCATTGCCTCGCGGTCGTTGCAGATACGCCCCATCATGTCGGCCCGACTCAGCAGACACAGCAGTTTTACGGAGAAATAGGGCGTCAGCAGCGAGTTGGCGGCAATCCGGTGGAGCGTTCGTTGTGCCGCATCGGAATCTATAGCATGAGGCGGAACTGAATGATAACGCACAATCAGCGAAATAGCTTCGCGTAGTTGCATTGACTTGAAGTCGCCGCACAATCCATGCTTGAGCCATAATTCTTCTCGCGCCATGCGGCTTCCTGCCGACGAATGGCCGGGTGCCTCGATGCGCCCGGCAATCTCGCGGGTCTGGCGTATCTTGCCGATATCATGAAGCCACGCCGCGGCATACAACACCTCGCGCTCATGCCGCGACAATGCTGCTACCTCCGGCAGTTCGTCAAGCGACCGGATTACCATCCGAGTATGAGTCAGCACATCTCCCTCGCCGTGCCATTGCTCGGGCTGAGGAGTCTGCCGCATCGCTTCGGCAAACCGAAGTACAGGGTTACGGTTCAATATGTCGGTCAACGCGGTCATATAAATAGTTCGGATACAGGTACGGTAAGGCGATTGGGAACAATCGGACGGTCGAGCCAGTGCGACTGCGACTCCTCGACGGTCTGGAGGAACGAGGCTCGGACATACTTCATGCGGTCGACAACCTCGCCACCTTCCTCTACCTTGATATAGATGCCTTCCATGGTGCGTGATGCATCGGTTTCGCGGCAGATGCGGTCGGCGTCCAGTCCGAGGCGTCCGGCATCTTCGCGAAGGTGGGCGATGTGTTCGGCAGAGATATAATTCGAGTTACCGAGATAAGCCACTATATCATCGATTTTAGCGAACACTCCGCTGGCAAGCATCGGGCAGGAGCTGACAGGCAAGCTGCTGATGAGTGCGTGGCGCGAGGGGGTGTCAAGGAAGCGGTCGGTCTCACGGTCAAGAATATCAAACTCCATGAAGTAGTTGGGCAGCAGGTCGTAGTAGATGGTGTGTTTGGCATACATCCACTCGCCATACATGATATAGCGGTCTCCCAATACTTCATACAGGCGGTGTTTGTGAACCGCGCCCCATTGTTTGAGCAGGTCGTAGTGTTTCTCGCGTGCACCTCCCGTAAGGAAATGTCCGCGACTTTGCAGACGCAGCTCGCCGTCGTCGGTAAAGGAGATTGCGCTGTTCGCGCCATCGATTTTTTCTTCGAGCACAATATGGCGGCCCGCAATCTCGCTGAAGCGGCGCTGACGCAGGTCGTCATCGCCAGGCTGAAGCCGCGAGCCCTGTATATGTGGCGTGCGCGGATATTTTATTATTATGTCGTCTCGTTTCATAAGAGCTGACTCTAAAAATATGCAATCATTACCCGGTGGTTGGTCACCGACATGAATTTCACTCTGGAGCATCCGGCATTGAGGAATAGGTTCTTCAGGTCCTCGTTTGAAAACAGATTGATGTGCTCCGGATTGTCGTCGGGCTTTGACGGCACCGACACTATTATATAATTCCGAGCCAGTCGCACGGCGTTTCGCACAGCTTTGCCGACATCGGGAATATGTTCCAGAACTTCAAGCATCGTAACCACATTGAACGATTTCTCCGGCAACGGGCAATCACAGATGTCGGCGAGCATCGGATGAAGATTGTCGAAGCCTCCCAGGCGGATGCAATCAAGCAGTTCCACGCGATGAGGAAGAATATCCACGCTCGTCACCTGCAGGTGCGGGAACTCTCTCAGCAGCGGAAACAGGAACACCCCGCGTCCGCTCCCCACATCAAGTAGCGACTCGCACTGTCGTGCCGGCACAATTCCCTGAAGGAAGCCAAGCACAACCTGCACGCGCGGCAGGTCTTCCTTCACCTTGAAGTAATGTAGCTTCATTTCAGGAGGATTCGCCATTCCTGCATATTTCCGCTCATATCCGCGCCGATATGCGGTTACAAGAGTCTTAAGATATTTCTGTTCCACAATCAGATTAGTTTTTTGATGATTTCGGCGCAGCCGCGCTTGATGGTGGCGAAGCATGTGCGGTAAACGTATTCGCTTTGATAGTGCGGATCCGGGAGGTCGGCCGGCTCACCGAAGCAATAGTCGTTGAAACGGACTATCCGGTTCCAGTGGTCGTATTTCAGCAGACGGGTCACTTCATCGCGGTGGTGTTCGGTCATTACTATTATCAGGTCGGCAGAGTTAAGGAGCTCTTCGTTCATGGCTATGGCTTTGCCGCCCATCGCATAGCCATGTTCGGAAGCTATGCGGCACATTACTTCCTCGCGGTCGAGTCCTTCGGGAACTTTCGTTCCGCAGGAAGCTACTTCAATGCCGTCAATATTGTTGTCGGCAAGCATTTTTTTCAATACGGCCTCGGCAGCGGCAGAGCGGCTTGCATTGCCGGTACATACAAAAACTACTTTATTCGTCATTTAGTGTGCGCACTTCATCAACGCCGTCGATGGCGGAGATATGGTTGATAATAGTTTTCAGTTCTGCATATGAGTGAACACCGAAGCGGATTTTGCATACCACAATATTGCGGTCAGTCTTGGTGTTGAAAGATTCCATTGAAAGATGGAAAGTATTGGTGATGCAGTCCACAAGGTCGACGAAGAGATGACTGCGGTCGACGGCCCTCACTCTCAGCGTCAACGGATATAGAGTTTCATCGGCGCTGTAATCAACCGACACAACATCGTCGCCGTACGACGAGGCCATGCTGATGGCATGCCGGCAATCGCGTTTGTGCACCGTTATGAGTTCCGGGCAGGAATGATTGCGGATGCCTATGACTTCCTCGCCGGGAATAGGATTGCAGACAGCACA
This sequence comes from Muribaculaceae bacterium, assembly GCA_029056365.1. Lineage (GTDB taxonomy): Bacteria > Bacteroidota > Bacteroidia > Bacteroidales > Muribaculaceae > CAG-873. The sequence continues at coordinate 5,341 of JAIDBM010000218.1, forward strand.
GCGGCAATAAGGGGGTTTCGGAATCGACTCCAGATAGCGTCGGATAGCCTTTCGGGCCTTGAATGTGTGGGCGAAGTCCAGCCAGTCGGGTTCGGGGTGCGAGTCCGGGTCGGTGAAAATCTCAATCACATCGCCACGCCGCAGGGTTGTGTTCACGGGCTCCAGGCGGCTGTTGATCCGTGCATATCTGGCATGGTCGCCAAGGTGGGTATGCAC
>JAIDBM010000219.1 GCA_029056365.1 Muribaculaceae bacterium
TACCTGTACATGTGTGCCAAAGAAGACTTCTCGGGTTACCACAACTTCGCCTCCGACTATCCTACCCATATGGCCAACGCCCGCAGATACCAGGCCGAACTAAACAAACGCAACATAAAATGAGACTTTCAGTTCTTCTCTCCGCAATAATGCTGCCACTGTGCATGCTTGCAAATGCAACGGCCGACAGCACACTCACAAACTACGATGAAGATCCTTATGTGATTCTTGTAGGAGAAGCCGAAACCGCCATTGCCGACGGCAACTATCCCCAGGCCGCCCAACGCCTGCTCGACGCACTGTCGGTTGACCCCGACCGGGAATCGAATCTGCTGTTGCAAAGCAATCTCGCCATGGTTTACAGCTACATGGACCAGGATTCGCTCGCACTGAAAAAACTCGACGATCTGATAAGCCGCTCGCCGCGAATGACCACAGCTATCCAGAACCGCGCACACGTGCTGATGAAACTCGGCGACGACATCAGGGCCTACAACGACTTCTCGACTGTATTGGACATCGACTCGCTTAATCTCGATGCCCGCTATTACCACGGCATGATGGCCCTCTATGGCGGCAGGCGCGACATAGCCGAAGCCGACTTCGCCATACTTGAACACCGCGCTCCGACATCGCTCGACACCACAATAGCCCTGGCAACACTCTACTCGCTTACCCGACAGGACAGCAAAGCCCTGCCGCTGCTGCGGAAGCTGGTCGATGAAACCCCTTCGCCGGAATACTATTCAGCCCTGGTCGGCTGCCTGCTCGCTCTCGAAAATTACAACGAAGCCTCCGAAACAATAGCACGCGGTCTGAAACTATACAGCCATGACCCCGAGCTATATTACTACCGCGCACAGCTCAACCGCGCCAGATACCGCCTTGATGAGGCACATGCCGACGCACAGCGTGCCATCGACCTCGGAGCATCGCCGGCCAGAGTAAAGGCAATATTTGAATAAGCCGCTCCGGAATGCCCGCATCACAATATTTGCGAGTGTCAGGAATAATCATTAATTTTGCACCCGAATTGATGCCGCCCAAACCAACAACTTACAACCGGCATCCAACTTTGCAAAGAATAAAATGGAAATAATCCGTACCGTCGATGAACTACGCCAACGTGTGGCCGAGTTCAAAGAACAAGGAAAAACGGTTGGCCTCGTACCCACTATGGGTGCATTGCACGCCGGCCATATATCGCTGGTCGACAAAGCCCGAAATGAGTGCCAGGCTGTAGTGGTGAGCGTGTTTGTCAATCCCACGCAATTCAACAACCCGACCGACCTCATCACATATCCGCGAACCGAGGAAGCCGACTGCGCCTTGCTTGAAAAAGCACAGGCCGACATAGCCTTCATACCCTCGGTAGAGGAAATGTATCCCGAACCCGACACACGCACATTCGACCTCGGGCCTGTAGCCGAAGTAATGGAAGGCCCCATGCGCCCGGGCCACTTCAACGGAGTGGCACAGGTGGTGAGCAAACTGTTCGACTTCACAAGGCCACACCGCGCCTACTTCGGAGAAAAAGACTTCCAGCAGATTGCCGTGATAAAACGCATGGTGGAAATCGAAGGCTTCGACATCGACATCGTGTCGTGCCCCATAATGCGCCACGACGACGGACTGGCCATGAGTTCGCGAAACGTCCGTCTGACTCCCGAACAACGGAATCTCGCGCCCGGAATATACAAGGCGTTGCAGCTCGGCAAGACATTCGCAGCCGAAGGCAACACCGTGGCCGCCACAAAAGCCCTTGTAACCGAAACCATAAACGCCATTCCTTTTATGGAAGTGGAATATTTCGAAATCATAAACGCCGCCACCATGCAACCGATATCCGACTGGGCCGACGCACCCCATGCCGCCGGATGCATAACAGTATACTGCGGCGACGTACGGCTTATCGACAACATAATTTTCTTCTGAATCCAATATGAACGTTGAAGTTCTGAAATCCAAAATCCACCGGGTTACCGTAACCGAAGCCCGGCTCGATTATATCGGAAGCATCACAATCGACGAAGATCTTCTGGACGCCGCCGGCATTCTTGTAGGCGAACGCGTATACATAGTAAACAACAACAACGGCGCACGCCTCGACACTTACACAATAGCAGGCGAACGCGGCAGCGGTGTGATATGCCTCAACGGCGCCGCAGCCCGCCTTGTGCAGCCGGGCGATGTTGTGATAATAATGAGCTATGCATCGATGCCCATCGAGGAAGCACGCAGCTTCAAACCGTCCGTCATATTCCCCGATACTGAAACAAACCGCCTTATCAACAAATAACACCGACTCCAACCATGTCAATGTTTGAAAACCTCAGCGACCGTCTCGAACGCAGTTTCAAAATACTCAAGGGCCAGGGCAAGATCACCGAAATCAACGTGGCCGAAACACTCAAGGATGTCCGCAAGGCTCTCATGGAAGCCGATGTCAGCTACAAGGTGGCTAAAACTTTTGTCGACACCGTAAAACAGAAAGCCCTCGGCCAGAACGTAATAAACGCCATCAAGCCGAAAGAACTCATGGTGAAGATCGTGCACGACGAACTCGTGGCTCTTATGGGCGGCGACAACGCTCCGCTTGAGCTCAAAGGCAATCCGGCCATAATACTTATGTCGGGCCTTCAAGGCTCCGGTAAAACCACATTCTCGGGCAAACTGGCAAAACGCCTTAAAAGCAAAAACGCCATGCGTCCGCTTCTGGTGGCCTGCGACGTTTACCGACCGGCTGCAATCGACCAGCTGAAAGTTCTCGCCGAAAAAATCGATGTTCCGGTATAC
>JAIDBM010000022.1 GCA_029056365.1 Muribaculaceae bacterium
GCTATGAGGGGCGGACAAAGCTCTTCCGATTCGCCGTCTCCCGTGGCTTCGAGCCTGAATTGATAAAAAAAACAATATCTCTGCTCCCGTAATAACAAAAAAAGCGCATCTGAGAGGATGCGCTTTTTTGTTTACTTATAGAGCCGGTTCGTTATTTTACCTTGAATTTCACCTTCGAGCGGATATCGCCTGCCGATGCGCCCACAAGCGCCTCGAAATCGCCGGGTTCATAAACCCACTCGTGCTTTTCGGCATCGAAGAAGCTCAGGGCATCTTTGCCGATTTCAAAGCTCACTTCGGCTGTCTCGCCGGGTTTTAAACTTACCTTGCGGAAACCTTTAAGCTCCTTTACCGGACGCTCGACACTCGATTTGAGATCCGATATATAGAGCTGCACCACTTCCTTGCCCTCGCGGTCGCCGATGTTGGTTACCGGAACAGTAACGGTGAATACATCATCGCCTGAGCCTACGGCACGGTCGACAGTGGCCTTACCGTACTCAAAGTCGGTGTAGCTCAGACCGTGGCCGAAGGGGAATGTGGGTTTCAGCTTGTTTTTGTCGGTGAAACGATAGCCCACGAACACACCCTCGTTGTAAGGCATGTCCATGACCTCGTTGCCGAGCTCGTCCACACCCGGATGTCCGGGATACTCACCCATACGGTGTGCGCCTACCTGGTCGAGCGATGCGTAATAGGTATACGGCAGCTTGCCGCTCGGATTAACATCGCCCAGCAACACCGAAGCAAGCGCATTGCCGGTTTCATTGCCCAGATACCAGGCCTGCATCACCGCCGGCACTTTTTTAATCCAGGGCATGGCCACGCCGGTTCCGCTGATATTGATTACAGCCAGATTCGGATTCACCCCGGCCAGCGCCTCAATGAGTTCGTTCTGTCCGTAGGGCAGGTCCATGCTCTCGCGGTCGGTATCCTCGCAGTCCTGATGGTTGCTCTTGTTGAGACCGCCGAAGAACAGCACCACATCGGCATCGCGGGCCACACGGAGCGCCTCATCGCGCAGCTCTTCGGGAGAACGCGGGTCGTTCAGGTCCTGACCGGTCACAACACCGTTGTATTCGCCGGTGGGATCGCCGACATAACCGCGGGCGTACACAATCTCGGCACTGTCGCCGATACGCTTGCGGAGTCCGTCGAGCGGAGTTATTTCATAACGGGCCTTGAGCGACGACGAGCCACCGCCCACAGTCATCATCTTAATCGCATTTTCGCCGATTACGGCTATGCGCTTGTGTCTGGCCGGGTCGAGCGGCAGAAGTCCGCCACGGTTCTGGAGCAGAACCACGCCATCCTCGCCTATTTTGCGGCAAGCCTCGACATGTTCGTCGGAACCCATCGAGCCGAACGGACGTTTGCGGTCCATGGCTGTGCGCATTGTAAGCCGCAACACACGGCGCACCTTGTCGTCGAGTTCCTTGGTGCTGTAGGTTCCGTCCTGAATGCCTTTGAGATATGGTTCGGCGAAAAAATAATTGTCGTATGCGTTCGACTGGCCGTTGGTCAGACCGTTGGTCCATGAGCCGAATTCCATGTCCAGTCCGCCTGTCACCGCCGTGCGGGTGTCGTGTACGGCGCCCCAGTCGGAGATAACCGCGCCGTCCCAGCCCCATTCGCCCTTGAGAATCTGGTTCATCAGTATCGGGTTGTAGCTGGCATGTTCGCCCCGGAACAGATTGTATCCGCCCATGAACGACCAGGCATCGCCTTCCTGCGCCGCTGCGCGGAAACCGGGCAGATATATCTCATAAAGAGTACGGTCGTCGACAATCGGATTCGACGTGTGGCGGTTAATCTCGTTGTTGTTCAGCGCAAAATGCTTCACACAGGCAGCAACGCCATTGCTCTGCACACCCTGCACATAAGGCACCACCATCTGAGAAATCAGATACGGGTCCTCGCCCATATATTCAAAATTTCGTCCGTTGAGCGGTGTGCGGTATATATTAATACCCGGGCCGTGTATCACGCTCTTGTTGCGGAAGCGGGCTTCCTCGCCGTTACTCTTTCCGTAGAGG
>JAIDBM010000220.1 GCA_029056365.1 Muribaculaceae bacterium
ACGCCAACGAAGACGAGCAGCGGGCCATCGAAAGCGTGTACCGTATCAACCCGATTACGGGCGTGAAGGAACTCGACGGCGAACAGCTCAACTACCGTTACGAAGTATACAACCAGACCGAGGCCGTGAAGCGCAAGAACCGGCTCAATCCGCGCCGTCGCGAATACAACACCGACAAGCCCGTGCCCACCGAGCTGCCCCTGATCAGCAAGGACACAGCCTATATCAACGACGAGGGCGAGATTATACGCGAGACAATCTCGCGACGGCTCACCGGCGACTACGACTTCCTGAACACATACATAGTGAACGTGTATCCCGACACCACAGCCTGGGTGAACGACTTTGAGAACGCCTACAACGAACCTTATGTGCGCCTGTATTTCTCGCATGGCGGCTACAGCGAATATCCAGTGGTGGGCGTGAGCTGGGAACAGGCCAACGCCTTCTCGAACTGGCGCACCGATTTCCTGCGGCGCTCTCTTGGCAAGGACGGCATTTATGTCGAGCCTTATCGTCTGCCCACCGAGGCCGAGTGGGAATACGCGGCACGTGCCGGTGTGAACGAAAACATGTATCCCTGGGACGGCGACCTTACAATGAGCGACGACAAAGGCTGCTTCTATGCCAACTTCAAGCCACAGGAAGGCAACTATGTGAAAGACGGCCACGTTATCACCTCGCGCGTAGGCACCTACGCCCCCAACGACTTCGGCCTGTACGACATGGCGGGTAACGTGAGCGAATGGACCTCGACCGCCTTCACCGAAAGTGTCGGACGCCTCACCAACGACCTCAATCCCGAATACCGATATGACGCGGCCCTCGAAGACCCCTACAAGATGAAGCGCAAGATTGTGCGCGGCGGCTCGTGGAAAGACGTGGCCCACAACATCCGCTCCGACCTGCGCATGTGGGAATATCAGAACGAACAGCGCTCCTATATCGGTTTCCGCAACGTACGCAGCCAGATTGGCTTCGCTCGCGGAAACAAGCAGAACAAGAGATAGCGAACCGAATACACAACATTTACCATAAGAAAACAAATGAGCAACAACAGAAAAAAACGCGGCGGTCTCGCCGGCTTCATCAGCAGCTCCAAAGGCCAGCGTTTCTTCAACTTCGCATATTCGATCGGTGCGGCTATCGTTATCTGGGGCGCATTGTTCAAGATTTTGCACCTCCCCGGCGGCAACACCCTGCTGTCGATAGGCATGGGCACGGAGGTGCTGATGTTCATCCTTACGGCTTTCGACCGTCCGCCCAAGGAGTACGACTGGGAAGAAGTCTTCCCTCAGCTCCGGGACAAGGACGAAGCCGACGATGAGGAAGCTCCGGAAGGCAATCTGCCCGACAGCGTCGAGCCGGACGCCGATGAGGCCTCCGGAATGGCTCAGGCAGGTGCCGCAGCAGTAAATGGCGGACATTATCCGGCGGGCGTGCCGGGTGTGTCGCCGGTTTATGGAGCCGGAAACTCCGGCGCAGCCCCGGCGGTGGCGCAGGCAGTGGCATCGGGCGACGCTCCCGGAGTGGTGGCGGCGTCGGCAGGCGATGTGGCCGGTTCAACCGAGCGGTATGTCGAACAGCTCGGCGGCATAACAGCCCAGCTGTCAAAACTCCAGAACACCACACAGGCTCTCAACGAGGTAAGCGAGGTGCTTTTGCAGAGCTACCGCGTGATAAGCGAGAACTCCGATTCCATTACCGAAAGTTCGCGCGGCTATGTTGAAGAGATGCAGAACCTGAGCCGCAACATCGGCGGACTGAACACAATCTACGAAATACAGCTCAAGAGCATATCGTCGCAGCTCGATGCCATCGACCGCGTGAACCGTGGCATAAAGGACATCCGCGACATGTATGAGAAGTCGGCCGACCAGAGCGCCCGCTATTGCGAGGAAACCGAACGCATGGCTCGCTACATGCAGCAGCTCAACGCTGTGTACGAGCGTATGATCCAGGCCATGACAATGAACATGTACCGTCCGATGATGACTCCCGACATGGCCGGTGTAGGCAATGCCGAGACTGCCGCAGGAAGCGAGTTCAAGGCTCAGTCGGTGCCTGTCGACCATCAGAAACCAGAAGTATAACTCCGAATTCAGATTCTTAAACCCCGCAGCCTCAACGGTTGCGGATTACGATAAACTATGGCAGCAAACAGCAGCAGACTAACACCACGCCAGAAGATGATAAACCTTATGTATATCGTCCTGACGGCTATGCTCGCCCTGAACGTCAGCAGCGATGTTCTCGACGGCTTCAAGCAGGTGCACGACGGTCTGAGTGTTACCAACAACAGCGTGGCCGACCGGAACTCGGCCGTGTACCGCCAGCTTGAGAATTTCGCCGCCACAAATCCCGAAAAAGGACAGCAGTGGCTCGACAAGGCTTCGGAAGTACGCCGCAACACTGCCGCGCTGAATCACTATATCGATTCGCTCAAACTCCTGATTGTGCGCAAGGCCGACGGTGCCGACGGCGACCCCGAAAACATATTGAAACGCGATGATATCGATGCGGCGTCGGTGGTGATGCTGTCGCCACGCAATCCGCTGGGCGAACAGCTTCGCGGA
>JAIDBM010000221.1 GCA_029056365.1 Muribaculaceae bacterium
TCTTGATAGCGGCAAGTGCGTCGAGCTGATCTGCGCCCATGTATACGGTTTCTTCAACATAAGCAGCCTTGAGAGCGGGGAGGGTATCGCCCTTCTTCACAAAATCTTTGAGAAGCTTGGCGGGGGCATTGCCTACGTTGGTGCATATAAGCGAAGTGCTGCCCTTGAGTGCAGGGTAAATCTCGCTGTAGTCACCTTCGAGGCTTTCGAGAGCCTTGTGAAGGAGGGTGTTCTTAACCACCATAAGCTTCACATCGGCACCGAAACATGCACGACGGAAAGCGGAAGTCTTTTCAGCATCAAGACCGGCAGTCTCTACCAGGTAGAAACCGTTGTAGTTCTTGATGGTTTCCGCAATCTGTGCTATTACTTTAGCTTTATCTTCCTTTTTCATTTATTCAGATCGTTTATGTGGTTAAGCGTCTACTGTCTTGGTGTCAACCTTAACACCGGGACTCATTGTGCTCGAAAGATAAATGCTCTTTACATAAGTACCCTTTGCGGTGGCAGGCTTGAGCTTGATAAGAGTGTTAACAAACTCACGTGCGTTGTCTGCCATCTGGGCCGGAGTGAAGGAAATCTTGCCGATCGAGCTGTGAACGATACCGTTCTTGTCGACCTTGAAGTCAATCTTACCCTTCTTTACTTCCTCAACGGCCTTGGCCACATCCATGGTCACAGTACCGCTCTTGGGGTTAGGCATCAGACCACGCGGACCGAGAATACGACCCAGTGCACCTATCTTACCCATGATAGCGGGCTGAGTGATGATAACATCTACATCGGTCCAGCCACCTTTGATCTTTTCAATATATTCGTCCAGACCAACGTAATCCGCACCTGCGGCCTTGGCAGCAGCCTCGGCGTCAGGATTGCAGAGTACAAGCACCTTCACGGTCTTGCCGGTGCCGTGGGGCAGTGTAACCACACCACGCACCATCTGATTAGCCTTTCTGGGATCGACGCCAAGACGGACATCGATATCGAGAGAAGCGTCAAACTTGGCATAGTTAACCTCCTTGACTTTCTCTACGGCTTCTGCCAGAGTGTATGCTTTCCCGGCTTCAATCTTCGAAAGGGCCAACTTCTGATTTTTGGTAAGTTTACTCATTTCTGTTGAAGTTTATTAATTATTACCGGGGAATTCCCCTTTGACAGTGATACCCATACTTCTGGCCGTACCGGCAACCATACTCATAGCTGATTCTA
>JAIDBM010000222.1 GCA_029056365.1 Muribaculaceae bacterium
ATGTAGCATCTGCCTGGCCGATGTAGAGTTAGAGCCGGAAGATATATGTTGGTAACGGCGGCGACCCCGCCGCCGTTGGCAGGGCGAAGTATTGTGCAAATACAGGCATTCGGCATTTTTTATAAAACAAACCGTAAAATTTACATTTGCATAATTCAGAAAAAATTTTTAACTTTGCAACGTTTATTGATTCCGCATTGCCTGACCGAGACGGATATCGGGCAAAGTAAATCCAACTATAGCAACAAGAGGGTATAGAGTTGTGTGAGCTCTATACCCGTTTTATTTATGCCATGCGGCATGATTCCGCACTATAAAGATTTTTTTTGTAACTTTGCACCAACTCATGGAAAACAAGCTAATCATATCCATAATAATATTCCTGGCCATAACAATCACCGGGTGCGGCCCGTCGGACCGGAACGAATCACCCGCCGACGACCTTATGGCCCAGCTCGAAGATGTAATATCACGCCGCGATGAATTCCAGCGAATCAAAGAAACAAAGCTCGACTCTCTGAGAAATGCCGCAGCGGCAACAAACGACCAGCAACAACATTTCCAGATTCTTAACGAACTCTTCAACGAATACCTCCCCTATCTCGCCGACTCGGCCGTAAACATAAGCCTGCGGCAGGAAGATCTTGCCGAATGCCTCGGCGACAGCGACCGATTGGCCAACGCCCGACTCAATCGTGCCAATATTCTAAGTGCCACAGGAATGTACAGCGAGGCACTCGACCTGGTTAACGGAATCCGCCTGGAACTACTGCCTGACTACCTCCACGCCTATTACTTCCACACCAAACGCACCCTCTACGACAATCTGGCCAATTACTCAACCTCCAACGCCAGAAGACTGCACTACTACAAGCTCACCGACGGCTACCGCGATTCGCTGCTGAGTGTCAACGACCCGGAATCGTTCGCCTTCGCCCTGATCAAAGCCGACAAATACAACTCCTCCGGAAATCCTGCCGAAGCCATCGACATTCTTGAAAACTACATGGCCGACCACAATCTCGGTGAACGCGACCATGCTCTGTGCGCATGGACTCTGTCGGAATCATACCGTCAGCTCGGCGACTCGAATACCCAGCGGCAGCACATGATTGAGGCGGCCATCTCCGACCTGAAGTCCTCGGTGCGCGAATACGTGGCGCTCTGGCAACTGGCGAAAGACCTGTATCGACACGGCGACATCGACCGCGCATACCACTTCATGGCCATAGCTGTCGACGATGCATCGAAATCATCGGCGCGACACCGCATCATCGAATTCAACGACACCTATCCGCTGATCAACTCAATTTACGTGGAAACCGTAAAAAAACACCAGCGGGAGCTAATCCGCACAATCGTGATAATAACCGTACTGGCGGTTCTGCTGCTCGCCCTGCTGCTTTTCTCCCGCAAACAGATGAAACGCATTGCCAAGGCCCGGCGAATGGTCGAAGCCGCCAACAGCAGGCTGAACGAACTCAACGAAAAACTCTCGGCATCGAACTCCCGGCTTGAAGATGCATACAATGCCATTTCCGACATATCGGAACTAAAGGAAGCGTACATAGGCCGATACATGGACCAGTGTCTGAACTATATCGAGAAACTCGACTCATATCGCAAATCAATCAGCAAGCTGGTCAATTCAGGCAAAAGCGACGACCTGAAAAAGCTTGTAAAATCATCGGCAATGATCGACCAGGAACTGAAAGCTTTCTACGATCAGTTCGACCACACCTTCCTAAGCCTTTTTCCTACTTTTATCGACGACTTCAACGCCCTGCTACAGCCGGGCGAAGAAATACTGCCCAAGCAACCGGGCACTCTCAACACTGAATTGCGCATTTATGCGCTGATACGGCTCGGCATTACCGATTCGGATAAAATCGCGGCCTTTCTTCGCTATTCCATCTCTACAATCTATAACTATCGCACCAAGGTACGCAACAAGGCACGAGGCGACCGCAACCAGCTTGAGGCAATGGTGATGAACCTGAGCCGCCGACAGAAAATGCAATAACCGGTATGAGTCCGGACATGAGAAAACAAGGCCGCCACACATGCCGTCATGTGTGGCGACGAACGTAAAAAAAACATGCATTCCGCCGTTTAAAAGCTCATTAACACGCTACATTAACACGCGGCTAAATTATACCTATTTATCTGATTTGCAAAAGAATCACCATTTTGAAACGCTACATTTTTTCTATATGCCGTTGTGCATGCTTCCACTATGATATAATTTTGCAGACAGCAATCAGCAAAAAACCAATCAAACCTAAATTTAATATCACCGACAATGGTTAAATTTAATTATCAAATCAGACATCTGTTCACACTGGTTCTGCTCCTTGCCGGCATTCAGCTGGCCGTAGCCCAGAAGACCGGAGTCACCGGCACTGTCACCGATTCCGATGGCGAGCCGCTGATAGGCGTCAGCGTCACTGTAGCCGGATCGCAGGAGGGCGTAACCACAGACCTCGATGGAAATTATTCCATTACAACCGATTCAAAGTCGAAACTGCGTTTTTCCTATATAGGATATAAAACACAGGAAATAGCCGTAAACGGCCAGCGCGTAATCAATGTGCGCATGACCGAAGATTCCGAAGTGCTTTCAGAAGTAGTTGTTATAGGCTACGGCACAATGGACAAACGCGAACTCACATCCGCCATATCGCATGTGGGCGAGAAAGACTTCCTGAGTGTAAGCTCTCTCGACCCCTCGATGATGATTCAAGGCAAAGTAGCCGGTGTATCAATCACCAATACCGGCGCGGGCGACCCCAACAACCAGGCATCGATACAGATACGCGGTGTCAGCTCACGGTCGGCCGGCCTCGGTCCGCTGATTGTAATCGACGGAGTGCCCGGCGGCAATCTCACCAACATCAATCCGAACGACATCGCTTCGTTCGATGTGCTCAAAGACGGTGCCGCATCGGCAATCTACGGCACACGCGGTTCGAACGGCGTGATACTTGTAACCACAAAAAAAGGCAGCAAAGACGGCAACACCCATACCTCGTATTCAGGCACTGTGGCATGGGATGTAGTGAAACGCGAACTTAACATGATGAACGCCCAGGATTACCGTGAAGTCCGCCTCGGATGGGGCGACCGCGGTGTTGACCTTGGCGGCAATCTCGACTGGTTCGACGCCGTGACCCGCACAGGCTTCGCAACCCAGCACACCCTTACTGTAAGCGGAGGCAACGAACGAAGCAACTACCGTGTGAGCGCCGACTACCGCAACGCAAACGGCATAGATCTGCGCAGCGACCGTGAGGAATACGGAGCACGCGCCTCGGTGATGCACACCACAAAAGGGGGCCTGTTCACTGTGAATCTCAATGTGGCTCCGCGCATCATATACCGCAACAACGCCGACTGGGGCGTGTTCTGCAATGCCATCGAGGCCAATCCGACAACTCCGCTGATGGACCCCGACAACCCCAACCTGTACTACAACTTCCAGGGACAGGTGGTAGGCAACAACCCTGTGGAACTGATGAAACTCGAGAAGAACCAGTCGGATACCAAACTCCTCGACTGGGACGGCACTATCAAAATGAACATACTGCCACTGCTGGCTCCCGGCGCCGACAGCAACCATAACCTCTCCACCCAGATTATGTTCGCCGACCACCAGTACAGCAACAACGACACTTGGTTCCGCCCGTCGACCAGCACCCAGGCCATAAACGCCGGATATGACGGCGAAGGAAGCCGCTCATACAGCAAGGAACGCCAGTATGTGCTCGAATGGCTTGCAAACTATTCGGCAAGTTTCAACAACGTGCACAACCTCAAGGCTATGCTCGGATACTCTTATCAGTACTCTCAGTATTCAGGCTTCAGCGCCTGGAACAAAGACTTCCCCAACGACGGACTCGGAGCTGACAACCTCGGCTCGGGCGAGCTGGCCAAGGATGAAGGCGAGGTGCTTATGAAAAGCTACAAGAACGATGCCAAACTGATAAGTTTCTTCGGACGCGTAAGCTACGACTACGATGGCAAATATCTCTTTACCGCTTCGCTGCGCCATGAAGGCTCTTCGAAATTCGGTGAAAACCACAAATGGGGCAACTTCCCCGCAGTTTCTGCCGGATGGCGAATCTCTCAGGAACAGTTCATGCGCGACATCGACTGGATAAACGACCTCAAAATACGTGCCGACTACGGCGAAACCGGCAACCAGGATTTCGGAAGCTATCTCTCGCTCAACACCATGACCGGCTTCGGCTACTATTTCTACAACGGCAAATACTTCCAGGTATGGGGTCCGTCGAAAAACGTGAATCCCGATCTGAAATGGGAAAAAGGCAAAAACTGGAACATCGGTCTGGACTTCTCACTGTTCAGCAACCGCTTCTACGGTTCGCTCAACTACTTCAACCGTCGCCAGCAGGACCTTCTGGGCAACTACAAAGTATCGGTGCCCCCGTTCCTGTTCGACGAAACATTCGTGAACGTGGGCACAATGAAGAACACCGGATTTGAATTCGACCTGAATTTCAACGCCGTCGACACCAAAGACTTCTCATACAATTTCAGTGTCATAGGCACATGGATGAGCAACAAATTCGTCGATTTCAGCAATTCGCAGTATGTCGGACAAGACTATTACAACGTGTGCGGCACAGACGATCCATATCCGTTCTACAACCTTCAGCGCATACAGAAAGGAGAGTCGCTCGGCAACTTCTTCATGTGGAAATACGCAGGTATAACATCAGACGGTGAATGGCTTGTATACGACAAGGACGGCAACATAATACGCGCCGCACAGGCAACCGAAGACGACCGCTGCATAGTAGGAAACGGTATGCCCAAGTTCACACTCTCCACAAGCCACAACTTCCGCTACCGCAACTTCGACCTTGCCTTGTTCTTCCGCGGAGCATTCGGCTTCGACATCTTCAATATCCACGATTTCTACTACGGAACCCGCAACTTCACAGGCAACGTACTGCGCAAGGCCTATGGCAAAAACTTCGACATCTCTCCCGATGCCAACCCCGTGGTTTCGGACTACTTCCTTGAGCGCGGCGATTATTTCAAACTCGACATGGTTACCCTCGGCTATACCCTGCCCCTTGAAAAATGCCGTTTCATAAACAAGCTGCGTGTGTTCGGCACAATGAAAAATGTGTTCACCATCACTAAATTCAGCGGTGTGGATCCATCGACATACCAGGTCAACGGACTTACTCCGGGCGCACAGGGCAACCGCTCCTACTATCCGTCCACTCGCCAGTTTATCGTAGGACTCCAATTAGACTTCTAAATCATGAAATTCATAAGAAATATAGTTCTTGCCGCAGCCTGCACCTGTCTGGGCGGCTCCTGCACCGACCTCAGTGAAACCCTTTACGACCAGGTCGGAACTCAAAACTACTACAACACCAAAAACGATGTAATACGCGCGGCATTCCGTCCGTTCGAACATGCGTTCTGGAGCATCCAGAGCCGCCATGTGCTGAACGAACTCACCGCCGACCAGCTCATCACTCCCACACGCGACGGCTGGTGGGACGACGGCGGCAAATGGCGTCGGCTCCACTACCACCAGTGGAACGTGGAGGACGGTGGCGATGCCCAGACCGAATGGAACGGCTGTTTCCAGGGCATCATGCAATGCAACTATGTGATTGAAGACCTGGAAAAGCTCGACCCGGCCCGATTCGGATTCTCCGAGCCGGAATTCAACAACATCAAGGCCCAGTGCCGCGCTCTCCGCGCATGGTTCTATCTGCGCCTTCTTGATGCTTTCCGCAATGTGCCGCTGGCCGTAAGCTACAACGATGTGAGTCTCAACACCGAAACACAGGTAGAACCGAAGGTGATATTCGAATTCATCGAATCGGAACTAAAAGACTGCTCATCGCTGCTTACCAAAAAAGAGGCCCTCGGAACCGGCGCCCCGATACAAGGCCAATGGACTCAGGCCGGTGCCGCAGCTCTGCTCGTGCGCCTTTACCTCACCGCCGAGGTATATGTGGGCGAAAACCGCTATGCCGACTGCGAGAAAGTGGCGCAGGATATTCTCGACGGCGTTTACGGCAGCTATGCAGTAGCCGACCGCTGGGATGCAGCCTTCGACTGGGACAACGACCAGTGCGACGAAGTGATATTCGGTTTCCCCGCCTCGCAAGGCTATTCCTACTGGCATTATCAAGGCGATACCTATTGGTGGACAGTTCCCGCACGTGCGCGTTACTACTTCAACGACCGCAAAGCCAAAGCGGGCGACCACAACACTAAATTCGCCGCCTCTCCGTCATACGACCTCGATGGCAATCTATACACATATGAGCTCGGCATGCCGGTACAGAATTTCAGAAAGTATCCCGGCGACGAGCGTATGAAACTGTATCGCAACCTCGGTGACAGCCGCCGCGAAGGAATGTTCCTTTTCGGCTACCTTGAATATGTGGATGAAAACGGCAATAAAGCACGGGTACGCGCTCCGGAACAGCCCTACGACCTGTATATACGCGATGCCGTCGGAAACTTCCAGGGAATGGCACCCGACAAATGGCCCTCGAACAAAACAAGCACTCTGATGAACGGCGACCACAATTCAGGATGGCATTTCGCCAAATATCCGTTCTACAGCGACGACGACGCTCATCAGATGGAAAGCGACTACACTGAAATCCGTCTGCCCGAAATAATCTATTCGCTTGCGGAATGCAAACTGCGTTCAGGCAAAAAAGCCGATGCGGCAAAACTGCTCAACAGTGTGAGAAAACGCAACTATCCCGATGAAAACCTTGCCGAGGTTCTTTATTCGCCCGAAGGCAAGGCCCAGCTCGACGAAAAGGAAATGCTTGCCGAATGGGGTCGCGAATTCTTTGCCGAAGGACGACGCCGAATCGACCTGATCCGTTTCAATAAATTCTGCTCCGGCTCCTGGTGGGACAAAACTCCGGACGCGAACAAATACACCGAGATTTTCCCGATCATGCGCCCGATTCTTAATGCAAATCCTGCGCTTGAGCAGAATCCCGGATATAGCAAGTAATTCAAAATCCTCTGTAATCAAATGAAACTTAAAAATCTATTATATGCCTTCACCGGTCTGGCCCTCGCCTCCGCCGCTACCGGATGCGAGAGCGAAAAAGACCTCATCATAATCGACGGCAACCTGCCCATCAAGACATCCACTCTGTATATGGTAGGCAATGCAACTCCAAACGGATGGAACATCGATAATCCGACAGAACTGACGGCAAGCGATGACGATCCTATGATATTCGTCTGGGAAGGAAACCTTAATCCCGGCGAAATGAAACTCTGTCTGACCACGGGCAGCTGGGACGCAGCGTTCATCCGTCCGCTGAACAACGGCGAGGAAATCGGCAAAGCCGAGATTTCCGCCGCCGAATTCCAGATGCACGCCGGCGACCCCGATGAAAAATGGAAGGTAACAGATGCTGGTGTTTATCATCTTACCTTCGACCTCCGCAACTGGACCATGAGCAGCTCATATCTGCGCGGACAGGACGCTCCCGAAATCGTTCCGATTGAAACCGATGTCCTGTATATTGTAGGCGATGCAACTCCGGCTGGCTGGAATATCGATGCGCCTGCCGCTATCGAAAAGAAATCGGACTATATTTTCGAGTATGAAGGCCCGCTGACAGCAGGCGAACTCAAAGCCTGCCTAAGCACCGGCGACTGGGGCGTGAATTTTATACGTCCGTTGTCCGATGGCTGTAAAATCGACAAATCGGGCATCGAGAGCAACGACTTTGTCTTCATCGCGAACCCCGACAACAAATGGCGTGTCACCGATGCCGGAATCTACCGTCTGACCTTCGACCTCGAAAACTACACCATTGCAGCCGAATTCAAAGAGGAAATCGTAAACGACAAAAAGCCTATCGAATCTGCCACTCTTTATATGATTGGCGACGCCACCCCCGGCGGATGGAGCATGGACGATGCCAGCGCATATACAGTATCCGGCGACAACCGTTATGTTTTCACATGGGAAGGCGAGCTTGTCGAGGGCAATATGAAAGCGTGTCTTGAACCGGACGGCACATTCTCTTGTCCGTTCATACGTCCGTCGGCCCCGAACTGCGAGATTTCATCGCAAGGTGTGGCTTCCCCCGACTTTGTATACACCACAAACCCCGACGACCAATGGCGTGTTACAGAAGCCGGAAAATACAGAATCACCTTTGACCTTGAAAACTGGACAATATCTGTAAAATCGCTCTCAGCCGGCAATGACGACGATGAAACAAAACCGCTTGAAACAACCACTCTCTATATAATCGGCGACGCCACCCCCGGCGGATGGAGCATGGACGACCTTACTCCACTGACCGTGGACAGCGACAACAGATATGTATTCACCTGGGAAGGCGAGCTGAAAGCAGGTGAAATGAAGGCGTGTGTACAGCCCGACGGCACCTTCTCCTGTCCGTTCCTCCGCCCGCTGGCCGATGGCTGCAAAATCGGAACAACAGGCGTAGCCTCGCCCGAGTTCATATATACCACAAACCCCGACAACAAGTGGAGAGTTGAAAAAGAAGGCAGATATAAACTGACATTCAATCTGGAGAACTGGACCATCGAGGCCAAGTATCTCGACTAATCATAATTGCAATGAAAAAAATGACTATATTCGCAGCTCTGGCTGCCGGCATAGCGCTTGCATCGTGCAGCAACGAAATAGAAATGCGCTATCCTCCGAAATTCGAGCTTCCCGAACTCCCTGAAATTGAGGGAATACACACATACAAGGCACCCCTTTACTGGAGCGTGTATGAATACTGCTATGAACAGGAACAGAAAGGTGTGGCCAATTCCGACATGGACATCACTCCCGAAGAATGGGACAAGATAATCGACTGGGTGGCGACCGAACTCAAACCCTACGGATACGACATGGTATGCACCGATGGCTTTATCCCGATGCTTGCCAACGACAAATCAGGCTATATGACCCACTACGGCTCGATGTCGCTTAAAGACCTTGTGGCCAAATGCAAAGCCAAAGGCTTGAAAGTGGGCGTCTACGACAATCCGTTGTGGATTCATGGTTCCAACGACACAAAAATAGAAGGTACCGACTACACCTTCGGCCAGCTCTACTATAATCACACTCAGGACATAATGAACCCCTCGGCCGAAAATATGTGGTTCAACTGGGCGGTAGCTGAAAATCCCGGCACCAGAGAATATATCGACGGCTTCTTCAAACACTATTCCGAACTCGGCATCGACTATATTCGCATGGACTTCCTCTCGTGGTATGAGGACGGCAAGGACCGCAACATCGGAATTGTCGGCCATGGCTATGGCAGAGAATCATACGCACGCGCACTGTCCTACATTGCGGAATCGGCGAAAAAGTACGGCATCTTCACTTCGCTCGTCATGCCTCATCTTTACAATGACGCGGAAGTCGAAGCAAAATACGGCAACATGGTTCGCATAGTGGCTGATACCGCCGGCGGTGGCTGGTGGCACTGCTCGGCCGCCGACAAAGGCAAATCGTACATGACCTGGCCCAACTGCATGAACATGTTCGACGGGTTCACATATTGGTCGCACATCTCAGGACGCGAAAGCGTGATTCTGGACGGCGATTTCATACGCCTTAACAAATTCGACACCGATGCCGAAAAAGAAACCGTTGTATCGCTGCAGCTAATGGCCGGTGGTCCGGTAACCGTAGCCGACCAGTACTATACAATCGGCGACAATGTACGCTTCTATACCAATTCCGAACTGCTCGAACTAAACACCGACCGATTCGTGGGCAAACCGCTCAGTAACAAACTCAACAACGCCGACAATCTTATATGGTACGGCAGTATGTCGAATGGCGATTATATAATCGGTCTGTTTAACCGCGATGACAGTCCTCGCGCCATGAACGTAAGCTTCGCCGATCTCGGCATCGACGGACAATGGAACGTCCGCGACCTGTGGCGCCATGCCGACGAAGGCTCAATGTCGTCGCTCTCGGCAACAATTCCGGCTCACGGATGTAAAATAGTACGACTTTCTAAATAAACGCATTACATATATGAAACATATCCTTACGGTTGCGGCTATAGCCGCAACCGCCATAATCCCTGTGCCTTCGGCATGCCTCGCGGCCGATATACAGTCGCCCTCAGGAACTATATCTCTGAACGCCGAAGTAATAGATGGCAAACCTACCTACAGCGTTGATTTCAAAGGGAAAGCGGTGATTCTTCCCTCTACTCTCGGACTGCAGCTCGCCGATGGTCCGGACATGACCGACGGCTTTGTTCTCACATCGGTAGAAACATCGCATTTCGATGAAACATGGCATCCGGTATGGGGCGAAAACGCATCGATACGCAACAACTACAACGAACTCCTTCTGCACCTCGACCAGCCGGAACACTACCGCAAGATGGACCTGCGTTTCCGTGTCTATGACGATGGCGTGGGCCTGCGCTACGAATTCCCTCAGAACGGCGTACTCACCTATTTCATAATCAAAGAAGAACTCACCCGCTTCGCCATGACAGGCGACCACACGGCCTGGTGGATAGCCGGCGACTACGACACTCAGGAATACGACTACACCGAATGCCGCCTGTCGGAAATACGGTCCAAAATGAGCGAGGCCATCAGCAGCAATGCATCGCAGACCCAGTTCTCGCCCACGGGCGTACAGACATCGCTGCAGATGAAAACCGACGACGGCATATACATCAACCTGCACGAGGCCGCTCTGGTCGACTATTCCTGCATGCACCTTGAGCTTGACGACAGCAACCTGGTTTTCACTTCATGGCTCACCCCCGACGCCCAGGGCAACAAAGGCCACCAGCAGGTTCCATGCCATTCGCCATGGCGTACCATAATGATTACCGACAACGCATGCGACATTCTCGCTTCCAACCTTATACTCAATCTGAACGAACCCTGTGCATATGAAGATACTTCATGGATTAAACCAGTGAAATACGTAGGTGTGTGGTGGGAGATGATCGGCGGTGGAAAACAGTGGTCATACACCCACGACCTGCCTTCGGTGAAACTCGACAAACTCGACTACTCTACCACCAAACCCCACGGCCTGCACCCGGCAAACAACGAGAACGTGAAACGATATATCGATTTCGCCGCCGAACATGGTTTCGACCAGGTGCTGGTTGAAGGCTGGAATGTAGGCTGGGAAGACTGGTTCGGACACTCCAAAGACTATGTGTTCGATTTCCAGACACCGTATCCCGATTTCGACATCGACATGCTCAATGAATATGCAAAACAAAAGGGCGTGAAAATCATGATGCACCACGAGACTTCCGCCTCGATCCGCAACTACGAACGCCACATGCACGATGCATACGCGCTGATGCAGAAATACGGCTACAATTCGGTGAAAAGCGGTTATGTAGGAAACATGCTCCCACGGGGCGAACACCACTACGGACAATGGCTCAACAATCACTACCTCTATGCCGTGACTGAAGCCGCCAAATACCACATAATGGTAAACGCACACGAAGCTGTGCGCCCCACTGGTCTCTGCCGCACATATCCCAACCTGATTGGCAATGAAAGTGCCCGTGGAACCGAGTACGAAGCCTTCGCAGGCAATAAACCGTCGCACACCACAGTTCTGCCGTTCACTCGCCTGCAGGGTGGCCCGATGGACTACACCCCCGGCATCTTTGAACTTGATATGAAAAAAGTGAATCCCGAAAGCCAGGGCCACGTGAACAGCACGCTTGCCCGTCAGCTCGCTCTGTATGTTACCATGTACAGCCCCCTGCAGATGGCCGCCGATGTTCCCGAGGTATACAACCGCTTTCTCGATGCTTTCCAGTTTATAAAGGATGTGCCTGTCGACTGGCAGGAGAGCCGATACCTTGAAGCCGAACCGGGCCAATATATCGTAGCGGCACGTAAGGACAAAGCATCCGACAACTGGTTCATAGGCTGTACTGCCGGTGAAAACGGCCACGAGTCGCAGATTTCTCTCGACTTCCTTGACAAAAACCGCAAATACGAAGCCACCATATATGCCGATGCTCCCGATGCCCATTACATCCACAATCAGCAGGCTTATGTAATATCGAAAAAGAAAGTCGATGCCAAAACTCGACTAAAAATGAAAGCCGCTCCCGGCGGCGGCTATGCAATATCCGTAAAACCAATAAACTAAACATGAAAAATTTAGCCTTAGTCGCAGCTTCTTTGCTGCTCGTATCTGCCAGCGCCAGCGCCGACAGACTGTATCTGGCCGGAGACGCTCTGGCCTATGGATGGAGCCTCGATGATGCCCAGGCGCTCCTTTCGGCACCCGACAACTCCAATCTGTTCTCCGGAACAATTTATCTTAAAGGCGGGCAAGACTTCAAACTGCTCACCACTACCGATTTCGGAAATCTCGAGTACGGTTCAGCCGAAGACTCCGAAAACGGCAGATACACCCTCGCAGCCGGAACCAACGACGAGGGATACGGCAAACTACGCGTAGCAGCCGACGGTAACTATCTCATAACTGTGGATCTCGAAGCCATGTCGGCAACTCTGGAACTGTCGGCCTATCAGGAAACTCCCGTTCAATATTCATCGCTCTTTATGGTGGGAAGCGCCACCAACGGCGGTTGGAGCGTGGATGAGGGCACACCCATGTATCAGAATCCCGAAACTCCCGTAGAGTTCTCCGCCAAGGGCGATCTTCTGGAAGGTACCTTCAAAATCACCACAGCCATCAAAGGCGGCGGAACATGGAACGGAAAATACTGGTTCTTCCGCAATGCCGACAACGAAGCTCTTATGACTCTCGACCAGGAAGGCGACCTGCAGTGGAATATATCCGAAGCCGGTTCTTACATTGTAACAGGCAATGTAGCCACAGGTGCGATAAGCATTAAAAGCAACACCGACACCTCGGTAGCCGATATGGCGGCTGACTTGTCCGAAGCGGTATACTATACCATCGACGGCATAAAAGCCGAAAACCCCGCACACGGTCTTTACATCCGTGTACAGGGCGGAAAAGCCTCGAAAGTACTCCTGCGATAATTCACCACATTCCAGCAGCCGGCTGTCGGAAAATCTTGTCCGGGAACCTGCTGCGAGGAATCTGCGATATTGCAAGCAG
This sequence comes from Muribaculaceae bacterium, assembly GCA_029056365.1. Taxonomy (GTDB): domain Bacteria; phylum Bacteroidota; class Bacteroidia; order Bacteroidales; family Muribaculaceae; genus CAG-873. The sequence continues at coordinate 13,124 of JAIDBM010000222.1, forward strand.
GGCCATCGCGCGCGTCATCAGAATGTCGTCGTGATAGCCCTGCTTCGCTGCATATGAACCGTTAGGCAACTGTTCGTAGGTGAGCAGTTCATTGCACGCCATGGCATCGCGTTCAACATAGGTGCCGTCGCGCACAGCTTCTATAAGGCAGCCTATGAGCATGGCCTTGGTGGCCCGGTTGGTGTGGAACCCGATACGTGTCGACGGCTGTCGGGTAACACTGTCGTAACATGTGCGCTGATACAGATTGTTGTAGCTTCCGGCCAGTCGGTCGAGCACAAACAGATTAGGGTCGCCCGAGGTGTTTTCTGTCTCAAGTGTGTTGCTTTCTATAATCAGAAGCGCCTTGTTGTAATGACGGGCTATACGCACGGCTGTATCAGCCAGACGGTCATGGTCGCAATGTCCGCGCCACTGCGCCGCGACTGCAGGCCGTTCTCCACGCCGCATTACCGAAATCACCGACCAGTCGGAACCGGCCGAACGGCCTCCGACATCCACCGCCACCACATACGATGCATTGCGGCTTGCCGGCTCCCAACGTTCCATACTCCCGTTGGCCACCGGCGAGAAACGCCCGGACGCATCGATATCGCCTTTCTCGCCGACGAAACAGTCCAGACGCAGCCGCTCTACCGATGCGCTGTCGAATACATTATTGCCCGAATTCACAAATGCCTCCTGTGGAGTTGTCGGAAAATTCGCCTGCATCTGCTCACGGCTGCTGTACTCACGGCTCTTGCAACGGTACCACCATATACGGTCGAGTGTAAGGCCCACTCCGTTCCACAGCCACTTCTCATAATCGTCGAGACTGGCGGCGAACGACTCCCGGTCGTCGGGTTCAAGCCGGTATATGTCTATCTCATACCACGGCACGAACACCGCATGCTTGTCGCCTTTTCCGGCCTCGCAGCGCAACCATTCGCTATGAAAATAGTTTCCCACGCCGTTGGCTGTCGATTCCATGGCAATCAGTGTGTACGGATGGTATGCGATACCGCCGCATATGGCCTGGATGAACTTGTCGGGCGAGCGCTGGGGCGTTGACGAATAAAACGCCGTCTCCGACAAATGGGCCATGGCGTAATCGCCTCCGCGCACAGCCTCCTGATTCTCACTCGAGCCAAGTGTGACACGACAGCCGCGTCCCGAAATCTCGCGTATGTTCACCGAACGCTCGAACGGCTTGAACTGAGGCGGGCAGTCGCCCTCCCACAATTCCGCCGGATATGAGGCGAGCATCTTCGTGTACATGCCGCGTATCGATGCTGCCGTATCCTTTACATGGGCACATATCAGAGAGTTCCAGTTGCGGCGGTGGCAACTCTGTATCCACGCCATATACATCTGCACCAGTGTGCTGCCGCCCCACTGACGGGCCTTGAGCATTATCAGCCGTATCGGCCTGCCGTGGCGTCTGTCGTCCTCCATTATGGCCGCCACGCGCCGCTGCGGACGATTCAGCACAAACGGCATATCGCGTCCCTCAAGCTTGTGCTTTACCGTGGCGCACTCCACACACCAGTATTCAAAATCATGGCGGCAGCGCAAACGCTTCCAGAGAACCGGGTCGCCCTGCGCATCGGCATAACAGGGGTCCTGGAGCATCTCGGCCGGAACAAGCGCCGTGTCCAGGCCATCGACCGGAGTGGACACTCTCCGGCGCCGTCCGCTACAGCCTGTGCCTGCAAACGGATCGAATATCCCGGCCTTGCGCTCCTTGCGCAGACGTATGCGGTTTTCGTCAAGTATTTCCTGTACAGTCATAGCTGAATATTATTTTTGATATTGTAAGATTGGTGGCATTACCGGCCAGACGCATCCGCCAGCCAAGAGCCGGCCGGGCAATCATCCGGCCTCCGACCGGCGTAAGTATACGGCCCCGTACAATAAGGCCGAAATCCGACGACGGAGCCGTACGCTCTCCGTTGCGCCTGCTTACAGCCACAGTTCCGCTGAAGCGGTCGGCCGACATATCCGCGACCATGGCATGAAGTTGCGTGGCCCGGGCTCTGCAGTGGCTGAAATTCACCACAAGCTCGACATCAAGCATACGGCTGTCGCCTTCATCGGCAAGATTGTAGATTCCGCCTGATGCGCAATAGGCTATGAGCCCCCCGTGAGGCGAATACATTTTACCCTCTCCCAGCCGGCAGTCCATTTCAAAACGGCTCATGCCGTGGTCGAACGATGTAAGTTCTATCGTGCCGTCGGAACGTATGCCCATCAGTTCTCGCCGCCCCGAACTCCATGCAAGCGCCTTGTAGCCGCAACCGGCCCGCTCGGTAATGGCCCGGTTGCCCTGCAGACGCACAAGATCGCCCGATGCCACCGCCCATACCGAACCATCGGCCGCCGTCACACAATCAGGCGACAGACATTCTCGCGTATCCACCGGAGTGACCGCGATTCTGTCGTGCGACGCACTTGATGTCAGCGCCAGGATTCCTCCGCTGCAAAAGGCATAAAAACGCGATCGTCCGAAGTCCCATGCGTTCTGGCTCCCGCCGCCCACAGCCAGAGCATGCACACGTCCGCGCCCGGGCGAATACACCGACTTGGGATTTAACGGCGACTCCACCGGGGAAAGCATCAGCAACTCGCCGTAACCGGTCCATTCCTGAGAAACCTCAGGCACTTCCGTCGGCACCCCTTCCGCATCGGCAAGGGCGAACGGCTTCACCGTGTCATGGATATATACGGCCCGATGCAGCGACGGATCCGCCTGGAGCGCAAAGGTCTGGCACCTTGGTTTCTCTCCGCTTATCCGCAGATTTATGGTCATGCTCACGGCATCGGCCGACGGATAACTCAACACCGGTGTAAGCATGTCGGGGGCTGAACCGGAGGCGCCGCCGGTCCATAACACGGAACTTCCATCGGCAAAATCCACTTTTATCCAACCCTCCCATGCCCTGGACACTACAGATGCGGCGAACTGACTCACCGGATACCCGCCATAACGCCTGCTCTGCAGTCCGCTCCACAACACGGCTGCCGGACCCGGACAGATTCGCGATGCGACAAAGCGGTTGGGCGGACTCAGACGCCGCAGATTCTCATCGCCCGGTTCAGCAGCCTTGCCCACCGCCCTGCCAATGGCCGCGATTTCGTCTCTGACCGAAGATGTGGCGCCACAAATGGCGCTGAACCTCCTGTCGCCGGTACGGATATCGAACGTGGCAACCGTGCGCTCAAGGGAGCCTATACTCCCAAGCGCCTGCATCAGCATGGCACACGCACCGTCTGAAATATCCGATCCAAGCGCTGCATCGGCGCCCGGCAGGGTGATGTGTGCGAACACACCGGGAACCTGCTGACTCCGCGACAGTGAAACCGCCGCCGCTCCCGACGGATTATACGGATGAAACTGCGGTGTAACCGAAACCGAAACATAAGCAGCCTCGGAGGGCAGGCGGGCGGGAATGTCGGCCGCCAGTCGCCAGGTCCGCGCCATAAGGTCATAACTCTCGATATGTCGGCGGTCGAGACTGCGCAGGTAATTAGTCGACGTGCACTGCACTCCCTCGGAATGGCTCAGAAGCACCGGTGCCGAACAATACAGTTCATTCATGTTGTGGTCAAGCACACGGTAACGGGCCAGCAGAGGCTGCACGAAACATCCTTTTCCGCGTGCCGTGGCGCAAAGTCGTTCATAAGCCTCGCCAAGGTCTGCGCCAAGCCTGCGCCCGTCGGTTCCGTCGACAGTAGTCTCTCCCGGCAGATACTCGCGCTGCAGCCTACGCGAGGCCACTGTTGAATATACGGCCGAATAATGCTCGGCCCGCAACGATATGCCGTGATAGGACTCACTGGCGCCATGCTCGCGCATCACCACTCCTTCGTCCGTCCACTCTACAGTCGACATCCCGCAACTATGACTCACCGTCAGGATATTGCCAAGCAACGCGGCAGTCAGAAACCTGCCTCCGAGCCGCCCGAGTTCCACCGGTTCGCTCTCTCCGGGCATAAGACAGAAAAGCTCCGGCTCACGCAAAAGAACCAGCGCCTCCGAACCCCGCCCGTCGGGCAGAATACCAATGGCCTCAAGACGTGCGTCGCTCAGCCTGCGCGGCTGCCCCACCCCCTTCAGCACCGGACGCATCTCCGGCCCGGTGCCAGGCCGGAGATTCAGACACCGCACAACACGAATGTCGTGATTGTCCACACTACGGGCATTGTCAGAAACGGCCGCAGCCGGAATATGCACACAATCTGTTTTATCAGGAAATTGTATCATTGTTATTTAAGAATTTTTCCGCAAAGTTATATATCGCCCGATTGCCGGACGGCTAATAAAATTTCTTAAATCAATGCTTCGGCAGTTGAAAAAAATTACGTAACTTTGCACAAATTTTTCATCAACATAAACAATGAAAGAAGTCACCTACGAGGGCATGACTTTCGAGCCCTACATTACCGCAGATACCATCAGGAACCGCATTGCTGAAATCGGACGCGAAATTGTGCGCGATTGCGGAAACTGCAAACCGCTGTTTGTCTGTGTGCTCAACGGAGCGTTCCCTTTTGCAAGCGACCTTTTCCGCGAAGTAGAGGATATTGATGCCGAAATCACCTTTATTCGCCTGAAATCATACGAAGGCACCGGCTCCACCGGAAAAGTCAAGGAAATGATGGGTTTGAAGGAAGACATCGAAGGCCGCACCGTAATTGTGGTGGAAGATATCGTCGATACCGGACGGACAATCGCCGGCCTGCTCGAAAACCTTCGCGAACGTCGGCCCGCCTCGCTCAAAGTGGCTACTCTGTTATACAAACCAGAGGCTCTTGAATTCGACATCAAGCCTGACTATGTAGGTTTTGAGATACCTAAAAAATTCATTGTGGGCTTCGGACTCGATCTGAACGGCCTCGCCCGAAATCTCAAAGACATATACGTTTTAAAGGAATAAAAAATGCTCAATGTTATTGTTTTCGGTGCTCCCGGCAGCGGTAAAGGCACCCAGAGCGAAAAACTTATCGACCATTTCGGTCTGCACCATATAAGCACCGGCGAAGTTCTGCGCGACCATATCGCACGGGGTACTGAACTCGGCAAAATCGCCGACTCATACATATCAAAAGGACAACTCATTCCCGACGACCTCATGGTAAAGGTTCTCGCACATGTCCTCGACAGCAATCCAGAACGCACCGGCAAAGGCGTGATTTTCGACGGATTCCCACGCACCATCCCACAGGCCAAGGCCCTGAACAACATGCTTGCCGAACGTAACACCGGAGTCAACGCCGTTATCGGACTTGAAGTGGACGAAAGCGATCTGATTGAACGCATGCTACGCCGCGGACAGGAATCCGGACGCGCCGACGACAACATCGATACTATAAAAAAACGTCTCGATGTATACCATAACCAGACCTCTCCTCTGCGCGAATACTACCTTCAGGAAGGCAAATACATCGCAATCGACGGAAACCGCAGCGTCGACGAGATTTTTTCCGACATTAAATCGCACCTCGACCGACAGCTTGAAAAATAGCATCGGCGAACCTGCACCACATGCATAAAACCTGAAAAACCATGTCATTACAGATCAACGAAATTTTCAACGCGGCTGCGGTTCTGAAAGGCGTCGCCCGCAAGACTACCGTTATCCCGGCTCCGAAAATCAACCCCGAAGCCGACATCCATCTCAAAACCGAGAACCTGCAGCTAACAGGCTCGTTCAAGCTTCGCGGAGCATACTACAAAATATCTCAGCTCAGCGATGAAGAGAAATCCCGCGGTGTTATCGCCTGCTCGGCAGGCAACCATGCCCAAGGGGTAGCTCTTGGTGCCACTCATAACGGTATAAAATCGCTGATCTGCCTTCCCGCAGGTGCTCCGATTTCCAAAGTCGAAGCCACTAAAGGATACGGTGCCGATGTTTGTCTGGTGCCCGGCGTATACGACGATGCATACGCCAAAGCAATGGAACTGCAGAAAGAGCACGGATACACATTCGTTCATCCGTTCGACGACCCTCTTGTAATTGCCGGACAAGGCACAATCGGCCTTGAGATTCTTGAACAGAAACCCGATGCCGAAGCTGTGATTGTGCCGGTAGGCGGAGGCGGTCTGCTGGCCGGTGTGGCATTTGCCATAAAGACTCTCAGACCTGAAATCAAAGTATACGGCGTACAGTCGGCAGGCGCTCCGTCGATGTTCGACTCCCTGCATGAAGGCCATCGTGTACATCTCGACAGAGTACAGACAATTGCCGACGGTATTGCGGTAAAAGAACCCGGTGAACTCACATTCGAACTCATCAAAGAGTACGTCGACGACATGGTGACAGTGACCGATGAAGAAACCGCAGCAGCCATACTCGCACTCCTTGAACAGCAGAAACTGGTGGCTGAAGGCGCCGGTGCAGTCGCCGTGGCGGCAGCCATGTTCAACAAGGTGCCGGTAAAAGGCAAAAAAGTGGTATGCCTTGTCTCGGGCGGCAACATCGATGTAACAACCCTGAGTCGGATTGTGAACAGAGGTCTTACCAAGAGCGGACGAAAATACTCATTCATAATCGACCTCGACGACAAACCCGGCCAGCTTTCAGGCGTTTGCAACGTTGTGGCCGACCAGGGCGGCAATATTGTGTCGGTGACCCATGAGCGCGTGAACACTGCAGCTGAAATCAACGGTTGTACAGTAAGGGTAGAGATGGACACACGCGATGCAGCCCATATCGACGCCATACGCCAGGCCCTGATAAAATCAGGCTTCAAAGTCACAAACTGACCCCCGGAGTGGAGGCATCCCTGCCTCCACAGTTCTCGATATTGCCGAGCAACAAACACCGGACATTCAAGAACTATACATCAGCGAACCCCGAGCAAGCCGTCGGCGACCCCGCCGACGGCTTGCACAGTTCTAAAACCCAGGCTATTATTCTGACAAGACCATAGTCCATGCAATTTTTTTGACCAGAGAACCATAGGACTATAGACTTTATCAAGTTCTTTAACTCGCTCTCATGAGTAACGTCGGCGACCCCGCCGACGACTTGCACAGTTCCAAAAGCCAGGGTAATCTTCTGACTGCATAGTTTCAAGACTATAGAAATACCATGGCTTTGAAATCCGTGAAACACCACCAGGACAACACCGTCGGCGAGGGCGCCGACGTTACTTTCAATACCTTAGACCCGCAAATTTTTAGACCAGAGAACCATAGGACTATAGATTTTCTCTGGTTCTCTAAACCGCACTCATGAGTAACGTCGGCGACCCCGCCGACGATTTGCACAGTTCCAATAGCCAGGGTAATGCATAATTTTAGACCAGAGAACCATAGGACTATAGATTTTCTCTGGTTCTTTAGTTTTTTAGACGTTTAACACTGAACAAAGAGCGTTCCGTAAATCAAATGATACGTCATAGAGTCATTGGCATCTGTCGGTTCTATAGATGTACTGGCTTATGGCTTCGGTAGTTTTTCCTTATACTCGATCGGAAATGTGTTATAAAACATAAAATATTTTAGTTCTCGCAGATTTAAATTAAACGCCACACTGTCTGGACCACTATACCTGTACGTGTCTGAACAATCAAAAATAATTTCTTTTTTTGATGAATATAGAACTAATCGTTCATGGAATGGTATATCGATACCACTCTCTACCGGTTCCATTTCATTACATTTCAATTCCATCGTATCCAATCCCCAGCTCAATAAAGGCTCATCTATAGTTATGGTATCAATACGATAATCGTTATTTCGCTTTTTACCTGAGACCAAAATATAACCGTCCTTATCTTGAACGGCCAAAGACCATACATGTCCATAGTTTCCTCTGATATAATAAAGGAATTTCCGTTCATCAATAATACTATTTATTGAATCGTTAAAGCTGTCTATAACATCGAAACGTTGATTGCTCAACCGTGAACTACATGTTATTAAACTAACTATTACGAATAGAACTAACGCAAATTTTTTAATACATCTTTGATAATCCATATTGCAAATAATCTATTTATACAATAGCTCAATGATTGGTCAATGCCATTAACACTCTCATAATCCAATGCTGGGGATATCCATATAATTCGGGGAAGTAGCGTAATCTTCTGACCTTTATTGATAAATTGCTGAATCTGGTATATATTCTCGCAATCTATAATCAGACAACCACCACATTATCAGACATAATTTACGGAATTTTTTGTTAAAATCCAAGCTATCCGGTCCGGAATAAGCAGCTGTTGCATCTGAGGTAAATACATTTATTCCTTCAGAATTAATTACTTGCAAATTCCTGCGAATAGACATATATGGACCTCGACTGATTTCCTTCATGATATTTATCTTAGATGAAATCGTATCGAACCCCCAGGATAATAGGTCTTGATTCTGTGAAAAAAATCGCGCGGAATCAATTTGGGTAGATTCTGTCAACTTGTTGGTATAACGTTCTCCCCCATATGTTACTCTTCCGCTAAATGCTTGATAACCGCTATCCATTTTTGCTATTAGAGACCATGAATATCCATAATGTCCATGCGTAAAAAATATCACTGGTTTTCCTCTAAGTAATGAATATAAAGAATCTGGCAAAGGATGACGTAATATAAACTCAAAGTCATCACTATTTGACTCTGGTATTGGTTTCCCGAATGCTGATATCATAATCAAGCAAAATACAAGCCCAATAAAAATAAATATCGTTCTCATATAGATAATATTATGCATAATTTTCATCTAAAAGAGGGTAATAGTGATGGCTCTGGAATGGGAGTCCTATCTTTCCCATGATTCTCTCCTGTATTGACATAAGGAATACCCATTACCCGTACCTTAGATTTGCATCGGCAAACCGGAACTGAAATAGAAGTAGT
>JAIDBM010000223.1 GCA_029056365.1 Muribaculaceae bacterium
AAGTCGCTCCTGCCTGCCGGTTTTCCGTCGGCGGCAATGACATCAATATCGAACAGACGGCCCAGCGGATGGGTATATTCAATTCTGCATCCCATCGCTTTCGCTTATTCCACAGGTAGGGCGGTAAGGAGGTAGGCTTCATATCCTGTTTCCAGGTCACGTTCGACGGATATTTCTCCAAACACCTCGCGAAGAGCCTTCACAGCGGCCGAAGCCACTGTGAGAGACTGTCTGTTGCGCTTCTCGCTGCCCGGCATCACCACTGTCATGCAGATGAGGTTTTTGCCGGGATTGTCGTGAAGAAGTCGGCGTTGCAATGCCGAGCGGGCATCGCGGCTCTTCAGGAGGTGTTCAAGAGTTACCATGTATCGGTTTTTTCAGGATTCGATGTTCTTTATTACATCGAGCACCGAGCCGTCGCGATTCATTACCACGCCAACTGTCTTGTTGCCGAACGGCAGTGCCGATGCTTCTCCGATAATACTGCGTGCCTTGTCGCGTAGCCAGGTTATGTCAACGATATTGAGTCCGGCGGCCTCAAGACGTTCCTTGATTTCCGGACGCCGCGGATTTACAGCAATTCCGTATTCCGTTACAATCACATCCACACTCGAACCCGGAGTGATGAGGGTTGTAACTTCGTCGACCACACACGGAATACGTCCGCGAAGCAGCGGGCATACGATTATCGACAAGGCTGAATCAGCCGCTGTGTCGGGATGTCCGCCAATCGCACCTCTGATAATGCCGTCGGAGCCAACAAGAACATTTACATTGAAATTGACATCGGTTTCGAGGGCCGAAAGAATCACGATGTCGAGATAATGTACGGCCGAACCGGGTTCGTCGGCCGAAGCGTATTCGTTGGCCGAGACTTCTTTGTGCATGGGATTGCGGCGTAGCGACTCGGCTGCAACCTTGTCGAACGACTGAACATCGATAAGGCGTTTGATAAGCCCTTCTTCATGGAGTTTAACCATGTGTGCGGTGATACCGCCGAGTGCGAAATCGGCCACGATGTTGTTTTTCACCATGCTGTCGCGAAGATATTTCACAGCCGCGAGCGATGCGCCGCCGGAGCCTGTCTGGATTGAGAACCCGGGTTTGAAATATCCGCTGTTTTCAATCACTTTCGCGGCTTGCCGGGCAAGAAGTATGTCGCGCGGATTTTTGGTGTCGCGGATTGCTCCGGACGATATTTTCGAGCTGTCGCCCACACTTTCGGCTTCAACAACGAAATCGACATCGCGTTCGGAGATTGAATTCGGAGTATTGGGATAAGGCACCAGGTCGTCGGTGATGATAACCACCTTGTCGGCGTAACGCGCGTCGGGAAGTGCGTAACCGAGCGAGCCACAGATGCTTTTGGCGTTCTCCGAACGGGAATATCCGGTCGCATTGCCCAGAGGGTCGGACGATGGCGCTCCGAGGAAGGCCACATCGATATGCAGGTCGCCGTTGGCGATGGCGCTGCCGCGACCGCCATGGCTGCGGAAAATCACCGGTTCATCCATCAGGCCGTGAGAGATTTCCTTAGCCAGCTCGCCACGGAGCCCGGAAGTGGAAATTTTGGTAATCACGCCGTTGCGGATGTGCTCAATCAGCGGGGCATGTACATCGGAAAGCGAGGAAGCGGCCAGATGAAGGTTTTTGAACCCCATTTCTGCAAGCTTGTCCACCACCATGTTCACCACCTTGTCGCCGCCACGGAAGTGATGATGGAACGATATGGTCATTCCGTCCGAGAGGCCCGATTTGCGGATAGCATCTTCGAGAGTTGCAAGTTTTGAACTCTCTTTCTGCAATTCAAGGCGTGGGGTAGGGTTCTTCACAGCCTTTGAATCGTTGTACACTGTTTTGCCGAGGCGTATGGCCTGGGCTTCTATCTGGGATTTGCGGTCGTTATAGCTGTTCATATCTCCTCCTCCTTTATTGCGCCTGAGGCGATTGCAAGTTCAATGGTGCGCTGGGCGCGTGTCACAACAGGTTTGTCAACCATTTTACCGTTTACGGCAATAACACCCGAGCCTTTCTTCTCCGCTTCTTTTATGGCGGCTATGATGGTACGTGCCTTGTCGATGTCTTTCTGAGTGGGAGTGAACACTTCGTTTACAACATCGATCTGACGCGGGTTGATGATGGATTTTCCGTCGAATCCGAGAGTTTTGATGAATTCCACTTCCTTGCGGAAAGTGTCCATATCGTTAACGTTGGAATATACAGTGTCGAGGGCGTCGATGCCGGCCGCACGTGCGGCCACTACTATGGTTTCGCGGGCCAGACGAAGTTCATCGCCATCGTTGCTGCGCTGTGTCTTAAGGTTGGCGCAATAGTCTTCCGCTCCAAGCGCGATACCCATCATGCGTGGGGAGGCAGTGGCTATATCGTAGGCATTTACCACGCCGAGTGCGCTCTCGATCGCAGCCATTATTCTGGTGCGGCCGAGGCAGCCGAGTTCTTTTTCCACCCGTTCGATTTCCCGTTCCACTTCTCGCACTTCTTCGGCGGTTTCGGTTTTGGGCATGCGAATCACGTGAACACCGGCCTTAACCACGGCTTCGATGTCTTTCTTGCCGTAAGGAGTGTTGAGCGGATTTATACGTACCACCATTTCGGTGTTTCCGTAGTCAACCGATTTCAAGGCATGGTGTACCAACAGGCGGGCGGTGTCTTTTTCAGCCATGGATACCGAATCCTCTAAATCGAGCATAATGGAGTCGGGCCCGTAGATGTGGGCGTCCTGCATCATTGCCGGGTTATTTCCCGGAACGAACATCATGGTTCTTCTGAGTTTCATGGTTTTTCTTTTTAAGGCGTTTGTCAGTCGGCCCAGACATCTTTACCGGTGGCACGCACGGCCGCTGCTGTCACACGTGCACGGATTGTGCAGTCGAGTGCTCCTTTGTCGGTGGCATCGACAATGGCATCGTTTATACCGAGCTCTTCAAGTGTCTCGCGAATAACATTCCTGATCTGGTCGCCGAACTGATAGGCGACACTGCTTTCAAGATTTACTGTCAGTCCGGGAGTGTCCGAAGGGGATAATTCCACAAGAATGTCTCCGGATTCCAGAGTGCCGGCAATGGCATTGTTTAGTTTCATGTCGATTTAGGGTCTTATAGTTTTGGTTGGTATCTTGTTGTCAAATGTCGCGGACAGGCATCCCGACACAGCAATAGTAAACTTTTTCATGGATACACAAATCAGCCGTTTTATCCGGGTCGGCGGATCTGTTCAGTTTTCTGGTATGGTACGTTTTTGATCCATGGTATCTTGTAAGGCATATGGAAATTGATACGGTGCAAATATAGTCAAAATAATTCAGTCGGCAAGTAAATATGGAAAAAAATCGGTATTCAGCCGTAATTATTCCCCGGATGCGGCTGCACCGATTTTTGTCTGATTGTGAAAAAGAGCGGTTACGAGTACAAGATATTCCGGCAGTACACCGTCGTCGCCCCATAGGATTGTGATGTTGAAAAGTTCCGACAGTGTTTTCTCGATGTCGAATCCGAAGGCCTCGAGCGACGGGCGTACCTTGTCGGGGTGTATGCAAGGCTGGCCGAATTTGCGCCGGCATTCCGAGTCCGGGCAATAGAGGCACTTTCCGATATAGGCAAAAGCCCGGCCACCGGTGTCACGTTCCATATCAAGCAGAGTTTTTTCGATACGGATTCTTTCGGGAAGTATCAGTTCCTGTGCGCGTCCGATGGCTATGTTCTTTTCCACCGGAGTGATTTTGGTGGCTGTCAGACGGGCATGACGGTATTTGCGCAAGAACTTTTCCGTATCGAAACCGAAAGGCGGACATCCCCAGCTGTTGCCGTAGTTCGGACACATTTTGCACAACTCCATAAAGCGGTCTTCGTTACGGAATTGTTCGATATATTCATCAACCGTAATGTCGGCGGTAAACTCTTCTACTGAGTATTTTTTCATTGGAGACTATGTGTCGGGTTTCTTTCTTATTCAGCGGAAGAAGGGCGGGAGGAATCTGCGGGCCGCGAAGGCGGTTCAGGGGTTGAATCGGTCTTTGTGATAAAAGTCCATGATCTGTCGGCTCATGGCGAGCGCCTCGGCGGCCGGAGATTCACTGTCGAGCTGGGCGGCTGTCTCATAGTCGCTTATGGCGGCTCCGTGCTGCTGGAGTTTCCAGTAGAGCCGTCCGCGCTGGTAGTATGTGTCGGCCGAGGCATTTCCGGCCTCGATAATGGCCGTAAGATTTGAAATCTGTATTTCTGTTTCAGACATGTCGTAAGGTTGAAAAACGTCACAGCGCGGAAATCCGGAGCTGTGACGTTTGTTCTGTATACTGTTATTAGCAGAGTGCCATACCGGCCTTGATTGCCTCTTCGTTAAGCGGAATCAGGTGGTGGTGACGTTCGGGGAGCGTTTTGCGCAGACCTTTTATAACTGCTTCGGTGGGAACGATTGGCCGTTGCTTAAGCAGGGCGCCGAGCAGAATCATGTTGTAGGTCTTGGTGTTGTTCATTTTCAGCGCGGCATCCATGGCATCAACCGAAACAACCTTGATGTCGGTGCGTGTTGGTGCACGGTGAATTCCGTAGGGGTCGTATATGAGGGTTCCGCCGGGTTTCACTTTGCTCTCGAATTTATCGAGACTCTGCTGGTTCAGAATCACGGCGGTGTCGTATTTGTCGAGCACGGGCGATGATATGGGAGCGTCCGACAGGATAACGGTGACATTGGCAGTACCGCCGCGCTGTTCGGGGCCGTAGGCCGGCATCCATGTAACTTCAAGATTGTTCATCAGGCCGGCATAAGCCAGGATTTTGCCCATCGACAGCACGCCTTGGCCACCGAAACCGGCAATTACAATTTCTTCTTTCATGAGTAAGGGCTGTTGACAGGATTATACGTTTTTGAGATCTCCCAGCGGGTATTTTGCGAACATGTTCTCTTCCATCCACTGGTTGGACTTGGCGGGCGAGAGTTTCCATCCCGAGTTGCAGGTGCTGACTACTTCCACAACCGAAGTTCCTTTCTTTTCGAGTGCGTTCTGTATGGCTTTTTTCAGGGCCGCTTTAGTCTTGCGCACTGCGGCGGGGGTGTGTACTGCCTGACGTGTAACATAGCAGGTGCCGTCGAGTCCGGCGAGAATGTCGCTTATTTTGATAGGGAAGCCGTTGAGGTCGGCCCGGCGTCCGTAGGGAGTGGTGGCGGTTTTCTGTCCGAGCAGGGTTGTCGGAGCCATCTGACCGCCTGTCATGCCGTATATGGCGTTGTTTATAAACACCATCACTATGTTTTCGCCACGGTTGGCCGCATGTATTGTCTCAGCGGTTCCGATAGCGGCGAGGTCGCCGTCGCCCTGATATGTGAACACAAGCTTGTCGGGGTCGAGACGGTTGAGGGCAGTGGCCACTGCGGGTGCGCGGCCGTGGGCGGCTTCCACCCAGTCGACATCAATATAGTTGTAGGCGAATACGGCGCATCCTACCGGAGCCACACCGATGGTTTTGTCTTCAAGGCCCATTTCGTCGATAAGCTCGGCAATGAGGCGGTGAACCACGCCGTGGCTGCAGCCGGGGCAATAGTGGGTGTTGCGTTCGTCGAGCAGGCGCGGACGCGAGTAAACCAGATTTTCAGGTTTGATTATATCGTTGGGATTCATTGCGGTTTAGATTTTGAAGTGCTTTTTAAGGGCGTCGATAACTTCGTTGGGGTTAGGAACAATTCCACCGGTGCGGCCGAAGTGGTAAACGGGCAGTTCGTTTCCGACGGCAAGGCGCACGTCTTCGATCATCTGTCCGGCGTTCAGTTCCACAACCAGCATGCCTTTGGCCTGTTTGCCAAGACGTGCTATTTCTTCGGTGGGGAAGGGCCATAGGGTTATCGGGCGTATGAGGCCTATCTTCAGGCCTTCGGCGCGTGCGTCCTCGATTGCTTTGAGGCATATGCGGGCCACAGAGCCGAATGCCACCACAATATAGTCGGCATCTTCGGTGAAGTATTCCTGATAGCGCACTTCGTTGGCTTCAATCTCGCGGTAACGCTGCTGCAGACGCTCGTTGTTCTTTTCCATCTTGTCGGGTTCCATCTCAAGCGATGTCACCACGTTGCGGTGGCCGCGTCCGTTTTTGCCGCAGGCGGCCCACGGGCATTGCTCTGCTATTTCCGCTTCGGTGCGGCGGGGCCGTGCCGGCGGCAGCACTACTTTTTCCATCATCTGACCCACTACTCCATCGGCCAGAATCATCGAGGGTACACGATATTTGAACGCCAGATCCATGCCCAGTCCGACAAAGTCGGCCATCTCCTGCACGGTTGCGGGCG
>JAIDBM010000224.1 GCA_029056365.1 Muribaculaceae bacterium
AAAAAAAATTAACCGTCATCCCGACGATTAATCTTCTTACCTTAAATCTAATACCATGAAAAACTGATGCAAAGTTACAGCTTTTATGTTATACAACATAATTTTCGGGCAGAAAATTTTCGAGTTTTAACTTATATTAACACCAAGAACGGTAAATGTGAATGAAATTAACTTTTCAAGGAGTTTATTTGGCAGAAATCATCATTTTAGCCAAGAGATATGGATAGGGAATGCGTGTGTATTGAGATTGAGCACAGGCTCTGATTGTTGTCGGTAAGTTTTGGAGAAGATCAACTGGATTGGTTAATAGCGTTAAATAATGTAAAAATTACATTGTGGCGTGAACCTTTTTTATTATCTTTGCAACGATTATATCGATTAATTCTAATACCGAGCACTTTTCTGTAATAAAGTCTGTCGTTGTCGGTTGGCAACTATAGGGCAATCACACTTAAGCCATCGAGTAGAGGAAAAGGCGATTATACTTATTTGCATTACTTACTAATCAACTTTAATTAAATTAACTAAAATCTTTTTTATTATGAGAAAACTATCAGTGCTTCTGACGCTGCTGTTAGTCGCGCTATGTGCAAACGTCTCATATGCCTATAACTTCTGGTCCGGCGAGGATATTTCATCAATTAAGATCCATTGCGAGAATGAAGGAGCTAAAGGCGACTTAGAAGGAGGAGGCGTAATCACAACTGCAGAAGGCGGTAAGTTGTGGTATTGGGATTTCAAGCCTGCGTCATCTACTTTTAAATGGAAGTGGCATATTGAGGATGACTGGTTTGGCCGCGGTGTTGAATATAAGGTAGATGCGGACTGGGTTCAGATGTCTGCTTCAGAAGGCAATCCTAACACTATAAATGATCTTGACACAAACAAGACATATCGCATCTACATCAAGGCGAAGTCGCAGAGCGATAACAGCACTCCGAAGGGTCGCATTGTAGAAGTTACCGATTTGGACTTCTGTAAAGGCATCGGAATTGAAGCCATAACTATTTATGGTGAGAGCGGAGAAAAAGACAAGCCGATGACCGTTGCCACTCAGGAAGACGGCAGCAAGGTCTGGAGCTGTGAATTTAGCCCTAATAGCACTACTTTCCAGTGGAAGTGGTATGTTAAAATTGCCGGCGAAGAAAATGCACGCTGGTATGGCCGTGGCATAGAATACTTTGCTAATGGAGAGTGGGTTCAGATGTCTACTGTGGACAAAGGAGGGGATAAAGGCATAAATTACGTCAACGGCCTTGACCCCAATAAAACTTATCGTATCTCTATCAAGGCGCTGTCAGCAGAAATCCCCGATCAGCCTATTGGCTGTATAGAGGATGTCACCGCAACGAAGCTTCCTTCGGCAATCCCCGACGGTCTGACCCGTGAGGACGGTATATTTACTGTATTCTTCGACCTGACAGGCATGGACGATCACGGCACTCCTAAAATCTGGATCTGGAGTGATGGAGGAGCCGGCAATGATTATTTTGACGGGGGAGACGCCTATCCGGGCATGCAAATGACCCATGTCTCCGGCAATATCTATAAGTGGGAATACAGGGGTGATAAAGCCGACCCGACTAAGGTTATATTCACTTATGGAGATACTGAAAACTTCGGAAAGTACTATGGCGGTGAAGGCGTCGATGTAAAGAACGGCGATTTCTTCACTAAGGATGGTGTGCAGGGAACAGTGCCTGCGGTAGCACCTACCCCTGCCGGCTGGTACGTAATGGGTGATGCATTTGGCAGCGTAGCTTCGGCGGCCAACAAGATGTCGGCTTATGAGGGCGCCAATGACATCTATTACATTGATATAACCTCTGCGACCGCGGGTCAGAAAGTATGGTTCAAGTCGTTCGAGCACGACTGCGTGATTACCCCCGAATCGTCGCGCGACCTGAAACTCGGCATGAAGTGGCTTGGCGCAACCGACGAAAAGAATGTGGGATACTTCGCCTTTGCTGAAGATTGTGCCGAGGGCCGACTCTTTGTCAACACTATGAGCAATCAGGTGATTCTGGCCGACAAGTCGTTCAACCCCCTTACCGGCAACGGAACAGAAATCGTATTCTTCCTTGGCGACAAGGAAGGAGCGGTAAAGGAAGTAAACTTCCTTCTCGGCAAGGATGACAACTACACACTCTTCGAAGGTGCCCGCTGGGAAAAGGCTCCCTATAAAGGCTTCTGGTTTATCGAGATTCCCGATGTGGGTCAGTACGACGACATCAAGTTCAGTGTTAGAATCGATGGAGACAACTATGGTAATTTCTATGATGTAGTACCTTCGCGTGTGGATGCATACGACCGTGCCAACTGGTGGAAATACATCTATGGCCAGATTGAGCCGATAGAGGGAGTTGGAGCAACGAGCTTCCAGACATATATCACTCCCGATGAGTATCTGTATGAGGCAGCGAAGACCAAGACCACGGTGTATGTGTTCGGTAATGGCTTTACAAGCAACAGCCAGACTCCGAACTGGTACCCTGAAGACAAGGCAAACACCATTGTGATGAACCTCTACAACGGTATCGGTGTGCTTGAGATGGATGGTGTTACAAACTCAGGCGATAACCGTACCAAGCTGAAACTCTCGTGGATGCCGTACTTCGACTATATCGATGCTACCGATGGAGATCCGGTGCGCAAGCGTGCGTGGGCTTCTTTCAACCTCGGTATCGTGGGCGGCTTTGATGCGGTTGCAACAGGCGGTGAGAATTCGTCGAGCATGTTCTATCTCCGTAAACCCCGCAAGTACAATAACTACAGCGAATCGGACTGGGTGCTTGCCGACGGCGACGAAAACAATGTGACCGGTACCTGCTATCTTGTTCTCGATTCAAAGGAAAGCACCCTGACTCTGCTTACCTTCAACCCCAAGGTTGGTCTTAGCAATAACTATTCGATAAAGGTGGAACAGCGAGCCATAGGCGGTCTCGACGAGAGCCTCTTCACCGACGGCAAGATGTTCAAGGGTTCCGAAGCCGGCGGCAATGCTTATCCGGAATTGGCCAACGACCTTGAGGTGACCTTCACTGTCACTCCGGCATATTTGAATTCTGACATCGAGGGTCTTGCCGATAAGATCAAGGCACTTTATAATGTAAAGTATCTGTTCTATAACTGCTCGCACGGTTTCAAAGCCGGTGAATCGCAGTCGGACAAGAACAGCCACGACGGCGATGATCTGATTGCCGAGTTCGACGGTCCGCTTTCCGGTGCTACTGAATTCGCTATCAAGAATATCGTTACCAGCAACGTGCCTCAGCTGATGATTCAGGCTGTATATACTCTTAAGGCTGATGTCAGCGGCAATGATGCCAA
The DNA here is from genome assembly GCA_029056365.1 of Muribaculaceae bacterium. Lineage (GTDB taxonomy): Bacteria > Bacteroidota > Bacteroidia > Bacteroidales > Muribaculaceae > CAG-873. The sequence continues at coordinate 3,331 of JAIDBM010000224.1, forward strand.
GACATTCCACACCATTCCCAGCGGTCTGGTTTCAGAAAATGACATCAAGTTCCAGACTGCCAACCCGGATCTTTATGGCGATGATTTCAAACTTGAGTTCGCCACACTCTATCCGCAGGAAGACGGCAAGTGGGGTGTTCACTTCCAGTTCCCCTTCGCGGCAAGTACCGATAAGAGCGAGATGGTTTATTATCCCGACTATGAGGTGTCGTGCGGAATGAACAGCCAGAATGCCGCTCCGACCCACGCCGGAATGAAGCATCTGGTGGAGAACCCCTATGCCTGGGGCATGATTGGCTACGAACCGTATGAATCGGGCGAATACGACCACGCTGTTCACAACTGGTCGAACATCGCCAAGGAAAGCAGCTCGATGAACCTTTCGCTCGATGGCATTGCATCGAACCTCGATGATGCCGCACAGGCAGTGAAAGACGGTATTGATGTTACTCTGCACTTCGTTTATCCTTATGTGATTTATAAGGATCAGATTATAACTATGCTTGATAAGACAAATGCTCCCGCAAGAGCTGCGAGAGCAGATGTCAAGGCTCCTGAGGGCAACTACGAGATCCGCTACGCCTATGCTACCGACAACCGTCTGTATAAGGAGGAGGACCTCAAGGGTGTTATCACCGGCATAGAGAATGTTACCGTAGGAGCTGATGCACCTGTGGATGTCTACACTGTAAGTGGTGCGCTGATTATGCGTGGCACCACCAAGGCCGAGGCTGTAAAAGTCCTCGCCCCCGGCATCTATATCATCGGCAAGGAAAAGGTTGTGGTCAGATAAGCTACATACACACTGATATATCAAAGCGGCCCGCTCATCGAGCGGGCCGCTTTTTGCACGGAGTGGAGGCATCCTTGCCTCCACAAAATAGATGTGGGTGAATGTAATAATGTTGTTTTTTATTGCGGAGGCGGGGGTCAGATTGCTTGGTCGACGGGCAGGACGAAGGCTCGGAGGCCGAGGCGGGGACGTTCGTTGTCGAGAGTTTTGAGGCGCTGCAGCAGCGGGGCTACGCGTGAGTCGTCGACTATGGTCATAATGGCCTGGGCCAGCGAGGGCCAGGCATGCGAGCCGTAGTGCGGTTCGCCATCGCGGGTTCCACGGCCCGACACCTGGGGCCATGCGGTGAAGCCACGGCAGTTCAGACGGTCGAGGATGTCTATTATATGCTCGTAGTGAGCTTGGTCGAATGTTATGAATACAGCTTTCATTGTGTTATGATTTGCGTAACTTTCTGCGCTGACGCTTTATGCCCGTTCCGGCAAACATGCAGTAGAGGGCGGGTACGAACAGCAGGGTGAGAATTGTAGAGAAGGTGAGACCTCCGATTACGGCTGTGCCCATCGGACGCCACATCTCACTGCCCTGACCGCTGCCTACAGCCATAGGCACCATGCCGAGAATTGTGGTGAGAGTGGTCATTACCACCGGACGCAGACGGCTTTTGCCACCCGAGATAACCGACCGGCGCACCGACATGCCTCGCTCGCGGTTGAGCGATATGTAGTCGATGAGCACAATGCCGTTCTTCACCACAATGCCAATGAGCATAATGGCTCCGATCATACTCATTACGTTGAGGGTGTGTCCGCTGAGATACAGAATTATGAATACGCCCGAGAAGGCGAACAGCAGCGAGGTCATGATAATGCCGGGGTAGGTGTAGCTCTCGAACTGTGCGGCCATAACAATGTATACCAGAATGATAATCAGTATGGCCAGTGTGAGCAGGTCGCTGAACGATTCCTGCTGGTCTTCATAGGAGCCGGCCAGTTCAATCTGCACGCCCTGGGGTATGTCCATTGCCGCTATGGCGGCCTGGGCATCGTTCACCACAAGGTTCATGGGCCGGTTCTGCACGGTGGTGCTTACGGTAATGATTCGTTCGCGGTCTTTGCGCTCGATGGTGGGCGGGGTGAAGCGTTCCACAACGGTTCCGACATCGCGCACACGCACGCCCTGGCCCTGTGAGTTGTAGATGAGTATGTTTTCGATGTCGGCGATCGATGTGCGGCTTTCCGGGTCGTACATCACCTTGATGTCGTATTCCTCGCCGTCTTCGCGGAAGCGCGAGGCCACGGAGCCGTTGATGCGGTTGCGCAGATGGTTGGCGGCGGTCGACAGGTTCAGTCCGTAGCGGGCAAGTTTGGTTCGGTCGAAGTCTACCTGGAATTCCGGCTGATAGTCGGAGCGTGAGATCAGCACGTCGGCCGCGCCCGGAATTTCGAGCAGGGCCCGCCGTAGCTGTGCGGCCACGGAGTCGGTGGCGGTGAAGTCATAGCCGTAGATTTCGAAATCAACCGTGGCCTGTCCGCCCATGCCCATGTTTCCGCCCACGCGCACCTGAGCCTTCTTGTATTCGGGATATTGCCTGAGGTCGTCGCGCATGAGTCCGGCAATCTCCACGATTCCCCGGTCGCGGTCGCCCGGGTCGAGCAGACGTATGTTCATGTCCACGATGTGCGGTCCGTTGTCCTGCAGCGATGCGAAAGTGTTGTCGCTCGATGCCGTGCCGCAGGTGTAGTTGATGGTCATGATTTCGGGATACTTCTGCTGCCATTCCTTTACAAGCCGGTCGGTGGTCTCGCGTGTGATTTCGGCGCGGGTGCCGATAGGCATCTCGAGGTTCACGGTGAGTCGGGCGTCGTCGGCGGTGGGGAAGAACTCGCTGCCCACATTCTTCATCAGCAGGAGCGAGGCCGCGAATATTGCCATACACACAATCACGGTAACGAGTTTATGGCCAACCACACGGCGCAGGAGGCGTCCGTATCCGTTGTCGAAGGCGTCAAGGCCCCGGTTTATGGGCTTGAAGAAGAAGTTGTAGACACGTCCGTGGCGGTTCTCGCGGCGCAGCAGCAGGGAGCACAGCATGGGCGTGAGCGAGAGGGCGCATACGGTGGATATTATCATCATTATGGTCACCATCCAGCCG
>JAIDBM010000225.1 GCA_029056365.1 Muribaculaceae bacterium
CTCAGTCACAGTGCAAAGGCACTGCTCCCTCGTCGTCCGAAAAAAATCACTCAAAGACTGACCGCCCTGGCGTTAATATTTATTGTCGAAACGGCTCTAAAACAATCGTGGCCGCCTGTCCGGCCTATGCAAAATTAAGAAAAATTTGGGTTATGACCAAAATTTTTCACTTGCGCCGTGGTATGCGGTATTGTGCGAATGAGTGTCTTTCTGACAGATATTCTGGAATCCCGGCGCAGCTGTATGCTTCGCGTTCGAAACTGATGCTGCGGTAGGCCTTGTAGCTGTTTCCTCTGCATTCGGCGAGCCGCCAGAGCCATTCCATTATATACAGGAGGTAGAATGGCAGGTACCATAGTTCGCGCATCTGTGCGGTGTGTATGGCTTCGTGGTTTAGCAGCAGGGGAGTGACTGCTGTTCCGTTTTTTACGAACAGCACTCCGAACAGGTTTATGGCGGAGTAGTTTCTGCCCGGAGGAATCAAGCGGTTGTGTATTACTTTCATTCGGTGTTGTGTAATGAAAAACGCTCGCGGGCGGCCTGCGGCATTGAAGCCGGCTGCCATTCCGCGAGCGTTTAAAAATTCAGAAGCGTGCTGTTAAAAGCTGGCCGCCCTGGCGTTTATGAGCCGACGCTTACATCATGCCGCCCATTCCACCCATGCCGCCTGCGGGCATTGCCGGAGCGGGGTTTTCCTCTTTCTTGTCGGCGATTACGCATTCGGTGGTAAGGAACATGCCGGCAATCGAGGCTGCGTTTTCGAGAGCCACGCGGGTTACCTTTGCGGGGTCGATTACGCCTTCGGCAAGAAGGTTGCAGTATTCATCGGTGCGGGCGTTGTAGCCGAAGTCGGCGTTGCCTTCGCTTACTTTCTGAACCACTACGGCGCCTTCAACTCCGGCGTTTGCCGCAATCTGGCGGAGGGGTTCTTCGATGGCACGTTTCACGATGTCGATACCGGTCTGTTCGTCGTCGTTGGCGCCTTTGAGGTTTTTCAGTCCTTCGAGACAGCGGATATATGCTACACCGCCGCCGGGAACGATGCCTTCGGCAATTGCGGCACGAGTGGCGCTGAGCGCGTCGTCGACACGGTCTTTCTTTTCTTTCATCTCCACTTCCGAGGGAGCGCCGATGTGAAGAACTGCTACTCCGCCGGCGAGCTTTGCCAGACGTTCCTGAAGTTTCTCACGGTCGTAGTCGCTCTTGGTCTGTTCGATCTGAGCCTTAATCTGAGCCACGCGCTGTGCGATTGCTTCTTTCGAACCGGCGCCGTTCACTATGGTGGTGTTTTCTTTGTTCACAGTTACTTTTTCGGCGGTTCCGAGATGCTGGAGTGTGGCGGCAGACAGGAGCAGGCCTTTTTCTTCGCTGATAACTGTGCCACCGGTCAGAACGGCGATGTCTTCAAGCATTTCCTTGCGGCGGTCGCCGAATCCGGGAGCTTTTACAGCGCAGATTTTGAGGGCGCCGCGTATACGGTTCACAACGAGAGTGGCGAGGGCTTCCTGGTCGACGTCTTCAGCGATTATAAGCAGCGGACGACCGCTCTGAGCGGTTGCTTCGAGAACCGGCAGGAGGTCCTTGAGGTTCGAGACTTTCTTTTCGCAAAGCAGAATGTAGGGTGCGTCCATGGCGCATTCCATTTTTTCGGCGTTTGTCACGAAGTAGGGCGAGATGTAGCCACGGTCGAACTGCATGCCTTCAACGATGTCGATTGTGGTTTCGGTGCCTTTGGCTTCATCGACGGTTATTACGCCTTCGCGTTTCACTTTCTGCATTGCCTCGGCAATGAGACGGCCTATGTTCTCGTCGTTGTTGGCCGACACACGGGCCACATCCTCGATTTTCTTGAAGTCGTCGCCAACTTCCTCGGCCATGCCTTTTATGCCTTCGACAACGTTGGCCACGGCTTTGTCGATACCGCGTTTGAGATCCATCGGATTGGCGCCGGCGGCTACGTTCTTGAGTCCTACGTTTATGATAGCCTGGGCAAGAACGGTGGCGGTAGTGGTACCATCGCCCGCATCATCGCCGGTTTTAGAGGCTACTTCTTTCACGAGCTGTGCTCCCATGTTCTGGAAAGCGTCTTCGAGTTCGATTTCGCGGGCCACGCTCACGCCGTCCTTGGTGATGTGGGGTGCACCGAATTTCTTTTCGATGATTACGTTGCGGCCTTTCGGGCCAAGGGTTACTTTTACGGCATCGGCAAGAGCGTCGACACCTTTTTTGAGCTCTTCACGAGCCTTTATGTTGAATTTTATTTCTTTAGCCATTTCTGTATAGTTTTTGAGGTTTTTCAGTGTTGTGAAACAGTATCAGAGCACCACTGCGAGCACTTCGCTCTGCTTCATTACAAGGAGTTTTTCGCCATCGACTTCGATTTCGGTTCCGGCGTATTTTCCGTAAAGAACAACATCGTCGGCCTTGAGAATCATTTCTTCATCTTTTGTGCCGTTTCCGACTGCCAGTACAGTTCCTTTAAGAGGTTTTTCCTTAGCGGAATCGGGAATGATGATTCCGGCTGCTGTAACTTCTTCTGCTGCTGTGGGCTTTATGAGCACGCGATCAGCTAACGGTTTGAGATTCATATTGTATATGTTTAATGATTTAAGTTATTTTATCGGTTGTATTATCCGGTATGCATATTTCGTGCCAAAATACAATTTGTGGCAGTCCGTTCTATACGGTACTGCCACAAATCATAACATATCACGGCTGTGTTTTGTTTACATACAGCCGGTTAAGTTTATATACAGTCTGTTATGCCGGTTACGGAGCAACAGTCAGGCGATAGCCCGAGCTGTGTGCTGTTACCGACGGCGCATATTGACTCTGGGCTGCGGCGATGCCGCTGATGAAGCTGCCTGCCATGTTGGCGGTGAGTTCGTAGCTGAGGCTGTAGGTGCCGCGCGGCAGCCAGCCGATGAACAGTCGGGTGTCGGTGTCGTTGTTTTCACGGTAGAAGCGAACTCCGGCAGAGCCGATGTAACCGGGAAGCTGGTCGACGGGTTCGAGTCCGGCCGCGCGGTCATCGGTTATGGTAACGAACTGGAGGTCTTCGTTTGCTTTTATTGTAAGCACCACACGCACTCGTTCACCAAGTTTTATTTCATCGGCATATTGCCATTTGCCGTTGCGCAGCACCGAGAGTTGTTTGTCGATGCTCAGCGAGCTGCACGACGAGGCTTTTATCCGGTCGGCCTGTCCGCTGTATCGGCTCAGCAGGGCACCCCATGCCGGGTTGCTGGGGTCGTTGCGGCTTACTGTCAGCCGTCGTGCCTGAATGTTGTTGTCTATGGTCATGGTGAAGTGTCCTGTCATGCTTTCGGCAGAGGGAAGTTCAAGCGTTTTTTCGCCAAGACGCACATCGGGGAGTTGAGCCGGAACAGTCCAGTCGCTTCCGCTTCTGAGGAATGCGGCTATCAGTGCGGTGGCATCGCATGATGCCATTGCATCGGTGCGTTGCGAGCGCATCACCAGCCATTGGCGCAGGCCATCGATAATCGGGGCATCGGGTTCGATGTCAGCCCAGGCGAAAAGCACTGCGGCGTATTGGTCGATGTCGTTGACCGACGGGAAGAATATTGCGCCGTCTTTTTCGGTCTGGGCGAATTCGGCTATGGAGTTCATCACTTCCGCGGCAATGTTCTTGTAGCCATGTCGGCGGAGTATCATTGCCGCACGGGCTTTTCCGCCTACATCGAACCGGCGCCATCCTGAGGTAATCTGCTGCACGGTGGCATCGATCACTTTTTTCGCTTTCAGCCCCGGCTTGTAGTCGGGCAGAAGGGTGTGTATCCATGTGAGCTGGATGTCGGTTTCGGTGTCGCCGAGCTGCGATTCGCAAAATTTCAACGCGTTGGCAATCATCGGAGATATGCGCCTGTCGTCGGGAGTATAGCCGAGGGCGTTGAGACGACCGAGAGCAAGAAGCACGGTGCGGGTTGTCCATTCGCTCGATTCATCCGACCATTCGCCCCAGCGCCATCCGCCGTCGGAGTTCTGAAGCTTTGCCATGACACGCAGGGCATCGTTGATGTCGGCGTTTACGGCTTTGGAATCGAAGAGCAGTTCCAGTCGGGCCATCCGTGCGGTCTGTGAGGCTGCCGCCTGTACCCATGGAGTCTGTCGGAGAGTGGCGAGTTTTAGGTTGTCGTTCTTTTCAAGCTGTGAAATGAGCGAAGAGTCGCCGGGCGAATCCAGGGCCTGGCGCAGGGTGCTTGCGATGCGGGGGTATGATTTGAGCATGCCGCCGGATACCGCAGCGCGGAAAAGCTGGCGTACAGCCGCATCGGCGGTGCTGGCTTTAGTTTCATACAACGACGGGAGAGCTTTTATCACATCCCATGCCGGATTGGAACAGAACTCCAGCACAAGCTGCTGGTCGCGGGCCTTTGGCAGGTCGAGGCTTGCTTCGGTGGTGTTGGATGTCATGCTGAATATGTCGCTTTCCATTACATCGACTGAGGCCGGAAGCACCGGAACTATGGCTTGTTCGCCATCGGTGAATTTGCCCAGCGATGAACGTATGCGGTAGCCGATGGCCGACATATCGTCAGGAGCTTCAATCGGGAGGGAGGCAATCGCCGCGCGTTCGTTTTCGACAAATAGGCTTGTTGATGCCGAGTACAGAATCTCGCCTGTGGCGGGGTTGAAAATTTCGGCTGTAGTGCATATGCTGTCGGCGGAGCCGCTGTTGTTGAAAACAGAGGCGAGGACCGTGGCGGAGTCGCCTGCTCTGAGGAAGCGAGGGAGATTCGGCTGTACCATCACAGGTTTCTGTGCCACCACGTCGCGGATGAATGAACCGCTGTTCAGTCGGTTGTCCCAGGCAAAGGACTGGAACGCCCATGTTGTGGTAGCTTGCGGAACGGTGAATTCAATGTCGATGTTTCCGTTGCTGTCGCTTGTGAGCGAAGGCATCCACAGGGCCTGAAGCACTTCCGACGGACGGTATTCGGCTGTGATAGCTTCCGTATCGGGCGCTTCGCCGGGCGAGCCTGCGTCTTCGTCAGCCGCTTCCTCGGACTCAATTGTCGCGGAGTTGTTCGATGCAGCCATGTCGGATGTTGCGGCCGACATGTATTTTTCCTGGACAACGTAATCCGAAACCGCTCCGGCGGCATTTCTGGCGCCGCGTATCATCAATCGGGTTCTGTACGATACAGGATATTTCAGCGTCGGATACTCGAAGGCTGCCGATGGCAGCGGTTTGCCTGTCTTTGCCAGCATGGAGTAGTAGCCACTGAGCCACGACATGCTTGAGTAGGAGCCTGCATTGATTGAAATCCAGGAGTAGTTATTGCGGAACTTTGCGGGCCACGACAGCGGAGCGAGGGCGCTGAGGGCTTTGTTGTAAGCGGTGGCTATTGCCGCGCTTTCAATGTGTTTTTTGCTTTCAGGCGAAGTGAGTTTCAGTCGCCAGTGCTCAATGTTGCCGGGTGCTGTTTTGTCGCGGAAGCTTTCACCCTCGATTGCTATGCTGCGGTCGACCTTTTCTGTCACATCGATATTTTCAGAGTATACGATACCGTTTTTGACGGCGTATAGCGACAGACGTCCTTGTTCGTAGCCTTCAGGCAGCGTTAGCTTGAGCTTGTGAAAACCTGCGGAAGTCTCAAGGCCTTCGACCGATACCAGCAGACTGTCTACTCCCAGAGTCATGTATAGGTATGTGTCTTCTGGAACGCCGTACAGAAGCTCGCCGGAATGTCCGTGGGCGAAGCTGAGGTTTTTCTCCGGCACAAAGAGCGGGCGGACTGCGCTCATGGTTCCGAGTCGGGTGTTGTAAAGGCTGATTGTTGCGGAGGCATTGTCGGCGAGTGCGGTGTCGGCGGTGGCCGCTTTCAGTGTGTAGTCGCCCGATGGTATGTTTTGCCAGCCAACCTTATATTCCGGAGCCTGAGCTGTTCCGGATGCGATTTCGTTGTTATCCGACAGGAGAGTCCATACAAGCGGCTTGTTCTGGCGAACTCCGTCGGCATTGTATATCACAGCCGGAAGCGACAGGCTGTCGGCACAGTCGGCGGCTTTGCCGTCGAGTACTATTTCAAACGGTTTGCCGGTGGTGAAGCTTGCCGAGGTGCGGCGGCTTTCGCCATCGGCGGCTGTGATCTGTATGTCTGCCACATAGCAGTCGAGAGAAGTGAGTTTGAGTATGCTGTCGGATACAACGATTGAGAAATCGCCGGCTGCATCGGTTACGGTGCGTATGTATCCGATTGTTTTTTCGGGCACGAACCAGCGGTAGCGGCTTGCGCTTTTGATTTCGGCCAGGACTGCGGCGTCGGCCACAGGCATCATGCTGTAGGTCGATGCATTGCCGCGCAGAGTCACAGAGCCGGCGGACGGGCAGTCGCGCATGGTTGAGTCGACTTTGACCATGAAACGGGGCAGGCGGAAGTCGCTCACTTCCACCGATGCGAATCCGATGGCCAAGTCGGTGTATTTTGCTTCAAGCGAGTATGTGCCGGTGAGTCCGTCGGCTGTGGCGATGGAGAATCCGTGTATTCGCCCGAAATCATCGGTTTTCAGAGTCGTGTCGGCTACTGCGGTGTGATTGGCGTCGTATAGTGTGATACTTACATTTTCGCCTCGGCACAGCTCCGAGGTGTCGGTTTTCGGACTGTAGCTGCTTATAACGGCGGCCCACTTAATGGTGTCGCCCGGATGATATAAGGCCCGGTCGGTGAAAATCAATGCGTTGTGGCGGGTGCGTCCGTTATTGTAGCGTGCATACGGGGCAACGTTGATAAGTTGTCCGAAGTCGTATGTTTTACCTTTGTTTACAAGCTGCAGATACCTTCGGCCACCGTTGTCGGCAAGTTGTCGGGGCAGTCTGAACCGCAGGGCGCCTTCATCGTCGGTTTTGCCCATGTTCAGCGGGGCCACGGCATTGCGGCCGTTGCGTCCGACCCTTACATTCACACCTTGTACCGGACGGCCAGTGAAGGCATCGGCCACCATTACGGCGTTTTCGGTGCATCCGTTCACAATCACCGGGGTGAGCGATGTGCACAGTATGGCCTTGGCATCGCGTTTGTCGCAGAGCGAGTCGTTCAGACTCGACCGAATGAAATAATACACTTCATCGGATGCGGTCACACGGAAAGTTGTCTTGGCCTGATAAGGCGCGGAATCGCGTGGCGTTACGTTGAAGCGTGCGATTTCAGTCATAACGGCTTTGGAAGGGTTGCTGCCGGAAGTGCTGTTGTTGTTGCCACGGTAAACCACAATACCACCTTTGCCGGTGATGTTGCCGTATTCAACGCTTAGTTCGAATTCTTTGCCCGGGATGCATGTGGCCGGAGCGTTATATGAAATCCAGGGTCGCAGCAATTCGTCGAGGCTGTTGCGGAGAGCGTTTATGTTCCAGTATTGGGGATAGCGTTCTATGGCATCGCGGGCCATGGCCACGGCAGCAGGAGTTATGTCGCGGCAGCTGAACTCCGAAATATATTCCTGCAACAACTGGCACGAGGCTTCGTGATCCGAATAGCGGTTGTACAGGCTGAGCAGACGTTCGCGGCGCGCTGTTCCATATAACTGCAGCTGGTCGGTTTGTCGGCACAGCCAGTTGATGTGGCTGTAGCTGCCGGGGGTGCTTAGGGCAATTTCTTTTTCAATGATGGAATTGCATGTGAAGGCGAGTTCATCCTCCGAGTCGAAGTTCAGCATCACTATGCCTTTGAGGGCAATGAAATCGCGTATGGTGGGGTAGTAAAGCCTTGCAATGCGGTCGGCCTTGATTATGTTGCTGAAATCATCCAGGGGTCCGGGGTCGGAGCAGGCTGTTTCATAGGCATTGATTACAAGGGTGTTGATACGGTTTTTAAATTGATGTCCGTTCCATAGTGCCACATTGTCGGGCAGAGGTTCGTCGGGTGTGTCGGTTCGGTCGTATTGCCAGCGTTTATTGTTGTATATAGCCTGAAGGGTCTGTGCCTCCATAAGCATCAGCAGAGATTTCACAGCATTTGATTTCTGGCTTTCGGCCAGCGAGTGTATCTCGGCGGGCAAGAGAAAAACACTGTCGTTGTCCAGCGAAAGTGTCGCCACCGTGATTTCGAGCATGGACAGGGCGGCTTCGGGACCTTGACGACCGGAGCGCGACAAGTCTTTTCTGGCATCCGACAAAACTGTACGCGGATATGCGAAGTCGGGTTCGGCAGGTATGCCCCGCATTGTGCCGGCGCAGAGCAGCACTATAAGGCTTAGGAAAAGGTTTCGCATGTTTTTTGTGTGGAAAGAGGAAAAAAACCGGGAGTTTCATAACAGATGCTATGAAACACCCGGCGGAGTATTACAAATGCTAAATAGTCAGGCTGTTATTTGTTTATTGCACAGCCTTTGCACTTTTCGCTTATTTCAGTGAAGAAGTCATGGCCTTTGTCATCGACAAGGATGAACGCGGGGAAGTCTTCAACCTCGATTTTCCAGATGGCTTCCATGCCCAGTTCGGGATATTCGAGCAGTTCCACTTTCTTGATGGAGTTCTGGGCGAGAACAGCGGCCGGACCACCGATTGAGCCTAAGTAGAATCCGCCATGACGCTGGCAGGCATCGGTTACCTGTTTGCTGCGGTTGCCTTTGGCTATCATCACCATCGAACCGCCGGCGGCCTGGAACTGGTCGACGTAGCTGTCCATACGGCCTGCAGTGGTGGGTCCGAACGATCCGCTCGGCATTCCGGCAGGAGTTTTTGCCGGTCCGGCGTAGTAGATGGGATGGTCTTTGAGATACTGGGGCATGGGTTCGCCCTTGTCGAGACGTTCTTTGATTTTAGCGTGAGCGATGTCGCGTCCGACAATGATGGTTCCGTTGAGCGACAGTCGGGTCGAAACGGGATATTTCGAGAGTTCGGCCAGTATTTCGGGCATCGGGCGGTTGAGGTCGATTTTCACAACCTGTCCTTCGCCCTGACGGCGGAATTCTTCGGGAATAAGTTCGGCAGGATTGCTGTCGAGTTTTTCAATCCACAGGCCCTGGCGGTTTATCTTGGCCTTTACATTGCGGTCGGCCGAGCAGCTCACGCCCAGACCTACCGGGCAACTTGCGCCATGGCGCGGCAGACGGATCACACGAATGTCGTGGGCGAAGTATTTTCCGCCGAACTGGGCGCCGAGGCCAAGGCATTCGGCTTCTTTTTTGAGTTGTTTCTCGAGTTCGATGTCGCGGAAGGCGTGTCCGAGTTCATTCCCTTCAGTAGGCAGTGAATCGTAATATTTCACAGAAGCCTTTTTTACTGTGGCGAGATTCATTTCGGCCGATGTGCCGCCAATCACGAATGCGATGTGGTAGGGGGGGCATGCGGCAGTGCCGAGCGACTTCATCTTCTCTACCAGGAACGGAATGAGGGTTTTGGGGTTGATGAGTGCTTTTGTCTCCTGATAGAGGTAGGTTTTGTTGGCCGAGCCGCCGCCTTTGGCCACGAATAGGAAGTGGTATTCATCGCCTTCGCTCGCGTGGATGTCGATTTGAGCCGGGAGGTTGCAGCCGGTGTTCACCTCGTCATACATGTTCAGAGGAGCGTTCTGGCTGTAACGCAGGTTGTCGGTGGTGTAGGTTTCATATACACCTTTGGAGAGGCGTGCTTCATCGTCATCGCCGGTGTATACGCGCTGACCTTTTTCGGCGTGTATGATGGCGGTGCCGGTATCCTGGCAGAAAGGCAGCTGCCCTTTGGCCGCTACTTCGGCATTGCGCAGCATTGTGAGAGCCACGAATTTATCGTTTTCGCTTGCTTCGGGATCCTGAAGTATTTTCGCCACCATGGCGTTATGTTCGCGGCGCAGCATGAAGGCGTTGTCGTGGGTAGCCTGACGAGCCAGCACGGTAAGTGCTTCAGGGTCAACCACAAGAAATTCATGACCGCCCCAGTTTTCTGTCTTTACGTAGTCCGAGGTCAGGTGATAGTACTCGGTGGTGTCGGGTCCGAGCGGGAACATCGGCTGATATTCAAATGGTTTGGTTGCCATAATCGTATGTGTTGTTATGTTGGATATTTATACGTTGTATTATATTGTGAGCGGGTTTTTAGGCCTGGTGGCCTGAAACGATTTCAGATATGCCGGAACTGAATATGCCAGGTCGAGAAACTCGCGGCGGTTCCATGCCAGGTCGGCCAGCGGAAGCATGTCGACAGCCAGCGGAGCCACATCGGGTACGAAAGTGGCGTTCGGAGCAGTGATGAGGCTGCGTGCTTTGTCGGAGCCGTCGCCGAAGAAGAGCACGGGGCGACCGGTTTCAAGCAGCGTGGCATAGCTGTTTTCATCGAGAATCAGCGGCTGTGGCTCCAGGAGGGTGTCGAGCGCGAAATCGAAGGCTGCTGTGAATACTTCCATACGCCGGGCATCGATCATGGGCACGAATATGGATTCGGGGTCTATGTCGAGCGTTGAGAACATCACCCGTGTAGCCATGAGTTTGAGTGTGCTGATTCCTATAAGGGGCACATCGAGTGCATAGGCAAGGCCTTTGGCCTCGCTCAGTCCGATGCGGAGTCCGGTGTAACTGCCCGGCCCGATGCTTACAGCCACGGCATCGAGATGCAGTTCGTGGTCTGATGCATGGTCGAGACAGCCTTTTATGAAGTCGCTCAGCAAAGCGGCATGGTTTCGCGCTTCGAATTCTTCGAAGTGTTTCAGAATCATGCCCTCGGCGGTGAGTGCTGCCGAGCATACTGTAGTGGATGTTTCTATATTGAGTATTACTGCCATAAGCTGTGATAGCGAAGTGTTTGCAGAGACACGCCGTAAGGTCCGGGACACATCGGATTACGTTGCGATGATTCGCCTGCCCTATATCTGATGTATTTGTCTCTTTGTATGCAAAGTTACTACTTACTTGGTAAATAAACCACAGAACGAATCTTTTTTTTCACCGTGAAAGTGAAAAATTTAGTTTTTTTTGTTAAATAATGCTGTAATTACGCCGAAGTTCTATATCTTTGCAATTCAAGAGCGACGGTAGTCGCAGAGAACATTAATTGAAATTAGATCGGATTATAATATGCTATTATCAATGACCGGCTTCGGAAAGGCTGTGGCCGAGGTCGGCAATAAGAAAATCACAGCGGAAATCAAATCGTTGAATTCCAAACAGCTCGATCTGGTGGTACGTGTGCCGTTGGCTTTCCGTCATCTTGAACTTGATTTGCGTCAGCAGGTTGGGCATATCCTCCAGCGTGGTAAGTCCGACATGCAGATAACAGTGGAGAACCTCGGGGCAGAGACGGCCAACCATCTCAATGTGGATGCGATGAGAGCCTACCGGCTCCAGTTTGCCGAGGCCTCGAAGGCGTTGGGAATTCCGGAACCGGCCGACTGGTATTCTGTTCTGCTGCGTTTCTCCGACTCACTCAAGTCAGACAGCGACAGTCTTGAGGTAACCGAGGAAGAGGCATCGGCCATGCTGCGGGCTGGAACCGAGGCCACACAGGCCCTGATGGAGTATCGGCGTGTAGAGGGACTGAAGCTTGAGGAGTTCTTTTCAAAACGTATAAAGCGAATCTCCGAACTGCTCGACAGCATAGCTCCGTTTGAGAGTGAGCGTACCGAAAAAATACGCGCACGTCTTGAAGAAGGCCTTGCGAAGATTCCATCGGTGGAAATCGACAAGGGCCGTCTTGAGCAGGAAATGATATTCTATATCGAGAAGCTTGATGTGAATGAGGAAAAACAACGTCTGGCACAGCATCTGAGCTACTTTATGGAAACTATGGATGCTGCCCAGCCGGGACAAGGAAAGAAACTCGGATTCATAGCCCAGGAAATGGGCCGCGAGATAAACACGCTCGGTTCGAAATCGAACCATGCCCAGATGCAGCGCATAGTGGTGATGATGAAAGACGAGCTTGAACAGATTAAAGAGCAGGTTCTTAATGTGTTGTAGCGATGAAGACTCACAATCCGTAAATTCATTATGAATATGAAAGGCAAAATAATAGTAATATCCGCGCCATCGGGTTGCGGCAAGTCCACAATCATAGGCCGGCTGTTTGAAGAAGGCGGTCTTGACATGCGGTTCTCTGTATCGGCTACAAACCGTAGTCCGCGCGAGGGAGAATGCAACGGGGTACACTATCACTTTCTGTCGACAGACGAATTCCGCGATGCCGTTGCCGCCGGTAAATTCATCGAGTGGGAGGAAGTGTATCCGGGCCGTTATTACGGAACTCTCCGGAGCGAAATCGACAATGCGATATCGAAAGGCGAGAATGTGATTCTCGACATTGATGTAAACGGCGGCGTGAATGTAAAGAAACAGTACGACGGTAATGCCGTTACCATATTTGTAAAGCCGCCGTGTATAGAGGAATTGCGCCATCGTCTCGAAGGGCGTGGCACCGATAGCCCCGAAGTTATAGAGCAGCGTGTGGCCCGTGCCGAATATGAGATTTCGCAGGCCGTGCATTTCGACCATGTGGTTGTGAACGATAACCTTGAACAGGCTGTTGCCGAGACACGCCGCATTATTTCAAACGCTCTTGCCTGATGGACGACAGAAAGGAACGCATAGGTATTCTCGGAGGCTCGTTCAACCCTGTGCACAACGGCCATCTGATGCTCGCGTCCTATCTGGCGCAGTGGGGTTATGTCGACGAGGTATGGCTTACCTTGTCGCCGCGTAATCCTCTAAAAGATCCATCGCGTCTTCTGCCCGACACCAAGCGCCTGCAGATGCTGACGATAGCCCTTAAGGGAGCCATGAAACTCGACATCTGCGACATTGAACTATCGATGCCGCGTCCGAGTTATACCATCGACACTCTTGATTTGCTCTCGCGCAGATATCCGCGAAAACACTTCCGTCTGATAATAGGCAGCGACAATTGGCGTGAATTCAATCGCTGGCGTGATTATCAGCGTATTCTCGACGATTACGGCGTGATTGTTTATCCGAGGCCCGGTTTTCCGATTGAAAATCCGAACGCCGATGGCATAGAGGTTGCCGACGCGCCCATGGTGAACATATCGAGCACATTTGTGCGTGATGCCGTGGCCCGGGGCAAGGACATGAGTTTCTTTGTTCCGCCTG
The DNA here is from genome assembly GCA_029056365.1 of Muribaculaceae bacterium. Classification (GTDB taxonomy): domain Bacteria; phylum Bacteroidota; class Bacteroidia; order Bacteroidales; family Muribaculaceae; genus CAG-873. Next base: position 13,039 of record JAIDBM010000225.1, read on the forward strand.
CCGTGTGCAAGTATATTCGTGACAACGGTTTATATCAGATAAAAAAATGACACCCAACTCTCTTGCCTTTATTGCATTGTGCAATGAATACTGTGCCTCGGTGGAGCATGCCCGTGAAACCGGACATGACGAATTCGTCGACTCTATGCTCAGGCTTTTGCCGAGACTTTATATCACAGCGTCCGATCTGCCGTCGGACATTACAGATCCAGACGCGTACATAGCCGACGCTCTTGAGGAAGACTATTATGAATCGGTGCGCCGCTCGATGGAGGAAGTGCTTGGCGAAGACGATGCTTACCTTGAGGTTTTCGAGGAAGACATGAAGTATTCCGACACTCCTATAGCGGCAAGTGTGGCCGAGGGTCTGGCTGATATATTCCAGGTGCTGTATAATTTTGTAGATTCGGTGCGTGAGGCCCCCGACGAGCTGGCATCCGATGCCATAGCTGTGGTTAAGGAAGATTTCGGCTCGTACTGGAGCAAGCCGCTGTGCAATGTGCTGAGAGCACTTAACAATATAAAATATTAATATGACACCTCTTACATAAAATATTAATATGACACCTCTTACCCGGGATTTGTGCGACTTCCTTGATGCGTCGCCATGTAACTTTCTGGCAGTGCGGAATGTGGCCGAACGCCTCGAAAACGAAGGTTTTATCGGACTCGACTTCCGCAACCGCGACATTCTTGAAGTCGGCGGCAAATACTATTACACCGTCAATGGCTCGGCCATTATAGCTTTCATTGTAGGCGAAGGCGAGGCTTCGGAAGGGTTCAGTATAATAGCGGCTCATTCCGATTCACCTGGTTTCAGAATAAAGCCCAATGCGGCCATGCTTTGCCCCGGACGCATTCTCAAGCTGAATACCGAAGTGTATGGCGGACCGATTCTTTATACATGGTTCGACCGTCCGCTGTCGATTGCCGGCCGTGTGCTGCTGCGCAACGGGAACAACCCCTTGCGTCCGGTATCGCTCACACTGAAAATCGACCGGCCCTTGCTCACCATTCCGCATCTGGCCATTCATTTCAACCGTCAGGTGAACGAAGGCAACAAGCTGTCGAAGCAAAAAGACATGCTGCCGGTTCTGGCTCAGCTTTCGGAGGATATGGAGGCCGATGATTTCCTGCTGAAGCTCATTGCCGCTGAATGCGGCTGTGACGTGGCCGATATACTCGACTTTGATCTGTCGCTCTATGATACCACCGGAGCCTGCACATTCGGAGCCGACAATGAATTCATAAGCTCGGGGCGCCTCGATGACCTCGGCATGGTTCATGCCGGGCTTACCGCACTGCTTGCCACCGAACCGGCCGGCAGCCGCACCAGGGTGCTCGCTGTATTCGATAATGAAGAAACCGGCTCCGGCACAAAACAGGGCGCGGCATCGCCGGTTCTCGATATGGTGCTCCGCCGTATCGTGGAGGCGAAGGGTGGCGATGAGATAACTTATCAGCAGGCTGTGGCCGATTCGTTTATGATTTCAGCCGACAATGCCCACGGTGTGCATCCCAATTATGTCGACAAACAGGACCCCACCAACCATCCGTCGCTGGGCAAGGGGCCGGTTGTGAAGATTAACGCAAACTGCAAGTATATGACCGATGCCGACTCATCGGCTGTGTTCCGTGCCATATGCGAGCGTGCCGGCGTGCCGGTTCAGTACTTTGTTAATCACAGCGATGTGGCCGGAGGCTCTACATTAGGCAATATTCTCACTTCACAGATAGCGCTCAGAGGAGTGGATATGGGTGCCGCGATATGGGCGATGCATTCGATAAGGGAGACTGCCTCAGTGGCCGACCATGCCTATATAGTGGATGCCTTTACCGAATTTTACAATATTTAATTTTACAATATTTAATGTGGCTCCTGAGCCACATCAAGTTTTCATAATATGATATGTTTTGCCGGTGCGGTGACGTGATGTCAACGCGCCGGTTTATTGTTTTTCAGGATCGTGCCAGCGTTCCCATTGGCGGCGGTTGAGCTTGTCTTCGTGCGCGTTAGAGCATGGATTCCAGAACGAAACGCCCTGCAAGGAATCGGGCAGGAATTGCTGTCGCACAAAATTGCCCGGATAGTCGTGGGCATATTTGTAGTCTTTCCCGTAGCCGAGTTTTTTCATAAGCGATGTAGGGGCGTTGCGTATATGCAGCGGCACGGGCAGGTTGCCGCTTCGTTCAACTTCGCGCAGGGCGTTGTTGATGGCCATGTATGCTGAATTCGATTTTTCGCATGTGGCCAGATAGATGGTGCATTCCGCCAGAGGGATCCGGCCTTCAGGCATGCCAATTTTGCTTATGGTGTCGAAGGTGGCGTTTGCAAGGAGCAGTGCGTTGGGGTTGGCCAGTCCGATATCCTCGGACGCCACAATCACAAGCCTTCGGGCTATGAACACGGGGTCTTCCCCTCCGGCTATCATGCGGGCCAGCCAGTATATGGCTGCATCGGGGTCGCTGCCGCGTATGCTTTTTATAAAGGCCGACACGATGTCGTAGTGCATTTCACCGTTCTTGTCATAGGCCATGGGATTGAGCTGGAGCGCTTCGGTTACCGTACGGTCGTTGATTGTCAGTGTTTCTCCGGCAGGAGTCGACTGGTAGAGCAAATCCAGTATGTTGAGCAGTTTGCGTGCGTCTCCGCCTGCATAACGGAACAATGCTGTGGTTTCTTCGGCCTTTATGTTCATTGACCGGAGAATTTCATCGTGCTGCAGGGCTTTGTCGAGCAGAGTCTGCAGTTCCGGCGCTTCAAGCGGGCGAAGGGTGTATACCTGGGCACGCGACAACAGCGGGCGGATTACCTCGAACGACGGATTTTCCGTAGTGGCCCCGATGAGAGTTACCGTGCCGTCTTCCACTGCGCCGAGAAGACTGTCCTGTTGCGATTTGCTGAAGCGGTGTATTTCGTCGATGAACAGAATCGGACGGCCTTTGCCGAACATGCTTCTGGCTTCGGCGCGGCATTGTTCCAGAACTTCCCGTACATCCTTCACGCCGCTGCTTACTGCCGAGAGAGTGAAGAATTTCACCTCCGCAGTGTTTGCGATTATTCGGGCAAGTGTTGTTTTGCCTACGCCCGGAGGGCCCCAGAGAATAAAGGAGTTTATGTGTCCGGATTCAATCATGCGCCGCAGTACAGCGCCAGGGCCTACCAGATGGGTCTGCCCGATATAGTCGGCAAGAGTCTGCGGCCTGAGTCGTTCGGCCAAAGGGCGGATATTCATAGTTGAGTAAGAAAAGCCCCGGGATGGTCCCGGGGCTAAGAGTTCGACAAAAGTTAAGCTTCTGTAAAATTATTGTCCGAGAGCATCGGAGAGTTCGTTGTATTTGCGGAAGCCTTCAGCCATTTCGGTAGCCTTGTCCATGTCCTTGATGTCGCGGTAGTACTTATTGAGATGGTAGTAGTAGTCGCGGTACATGTTAAGGGCGCTGGGTTTCTGGAGGTTGGAAGGATCGGCATCGAGCAGTTCGAGCATCTTGTTGTAGGCTTCAAGCGCGGCTTCGTTTATCTGGTCGTTGTTGCTCATACGGTTGAGGTGGGCGACACGCTGGTAGATGGCCGGTATGGGTTCGGCGGTTGATGTAACCTTGTTCATGAACTCAAGACCTTTGTCGGCGGCTGCCTTGGCTTCCTCAGTCTTGCCTTCCTTCTGGTAGCCGGAGGCCACGTTCAGGTAGTAGCCGGCTGCGACGAACAAGTCGCCTGCTGAGGGGTTCTCGGTGAGGCTGAGGTACTTGGCGTAAGCATCGGCGGCCTCGGCGTAGTTCTTGGATGCGGTCAGGGCAATGGAGTACTGGTCCCAGAGCGAAGGCTCGTTGGGGAGTTTCTTTACAGCTTCGGTCAGCACCACAGTGGCAATCGAGTCCTGGCCACTCTTGTTGAGGGCTTCAGCGTACTTAGCGTAGTCGTTGGCGTTGAAATCGCCGTTGGGGTTCTTGGCGAAGAACGCCTGGCCGGCTTTAACAGCGTTGTCCCACTGGCCCATACCCGAGTAGTCGAGCATGCGCAGACGCTGCATCATGAAGTGGTCGGGCTGGCTTGCGAGCAGACGGTCGGCAACAGCGAGCGACTCGGGATATTTTTTGCCGAAGTATAGCAGCACTGAGTAGCGGGCTTCGTCCTGGGGGAAGTGGTTGGGGTTCTGGATGTACTGGCCGTACTGTTCGGCGGCTTTGTCCCAGTAGTTGGCATCGTAATATTTTTCAGCGAGTTCGCGCTGGCCGAGGGCGGAGTTAGGCTGCTTCTGCAGGAACTCCTGGAGTTTCTGTATGGAGAACTCGGGGTTTACGCCGAAGTAGCTGTGGGCATAGTTGACATAACCTTCGGGATTTTCGGGGTCGGCGGTGATTGCCTGCTCGTACATGGCGGCTGCTTCGCCGAATTTCTGCTGGTCGACGAGCATGTCGCCTTCGAGGATGAATATCGAAGGTTCGGAGAATTTGGAGTCTTTGTTGGCTTTGTCGAGATACTTGCGAACGTCCGATGCATACGCCACAGGATCGGCTTTGTAGTATGCACGGGCTATGTCTACAGTAATCTCGTGGTTCTTTTTACCGAGTTTGAGCGCCTGCTTGAAATAGTCTTCGGCTGCTTTCTTGTTGCCGTTGCGGAGTTCAAGAGCTCCAAGGCCAACGTAGTTGTAGGCGCAGTCGGGGTTTGCAGCCACACCGTTGTCGAAGCATTCTTTTGCGCTGGCGTTGTTTTTCTGTGCCAGGGCAGTCTGTCCGAGGTAGTAGTAGGCTTTGGCCTTGTCGGTCTGCGGATCGTTCAGTGTGCGTGTAAGGATTTCCTTGGCGTTGCTGTACTGTCCTACCTTGTAGTAGTCGATACCGTCGATGTAGCCCTGGCTCTGGGCTGAGGCGCTGAGGCTTATTGCGCCGGCGGCCAGGAGTGAAAGGATAAATCTGAATTTCATGTTTTATATTTTGTTGTTGTTATCTGCACTGTTTTCCGGCCGGATTGTAGTGGAAGTTGCGTTCCGGTCTGATATGATTAACGTTAAAGCACTCTGATTATTGCCCCAGTTCCACTATGCGGGCTTTGACTCTTGCCGGCATTATGCCGGTGAGCGATATTATTTTCTGTCCGTCCCATCCGGTCACATAGCTGTAGAAGCCTCCGCCGAGCGAGCCGCCTACGGCTGTGGTGCACATGAAAATCTGGCGTGTGAACGGATAGCGTCCATCGTAGATGTACTGCTGATAAGGTTTATATGCGTCCATTTCATTGTCGCGGCGAACGTTGAGCACCTTGATGGCTGATGTAAAGCGGGGTGCCTCGATTTGTTCGTCGCTTTTGGCCTGGGCGGCGAGTTCGGCTGTGAGGGCCTTGCGTTCCGAATCAGGCAGGTCGGCTTTTGCCATGTCGGTTGTGAGCCAGCTTACGCCTACAATACCGAGTCCGTTCTTGTCGTTTTCCACGGCCTTGAATACTTCGGGCACACTTCCTTTTGCATATACACGTGCGCCGAATTTCTTGCCGTCAAGCACTTTGTCCTGCATGTATTGTACGGTGCTGGAGCCGCCGTGGTCGAAATAAACGTTTATTTTGCCCAGACCGTCGGCAGGCCACAGCTCGTTCCACAGACTGTCGCGTCCGGCAAGCAC
>JAIDBM010000226.1 GCA_029056365.1 Muribaculaceae bacterium
GGTCGTCGCGCCAGTTGGGTTGAGGCACAATGGCCACCCGAAAACCTGCTGCTTCGAGTGTGCGTCCGATTACAGCCGCGCCGAACGAAGGATGGTCGACATATGCATCGCCGCTGAAAAGTACCACATCGATGTAATCCCAGCCGCGGGCTTTCATCTCTTTTACCGAGGTGGGCAGCCATAGGTCAGTGGCAAGGCGGTTATAGTCAATTTGCTGCATCGCTGATTTCTGCAATACGTTGTTCGAGTTTGATTATTTCATCGCGCAGGCGTGCGGCTTCCATGAATTCCATATCCTTGGCCGCCTTGAGCATATTCTGCCGCAGCATGTTTATGCTGCGCTGCAGTTCTGCCGGATTCATATATGCCACTACCGGGTCGGCGGCAATATCGGCCGAGTTGGAGAATTCCTCGACATAAGGCATCGAAGACTTTTTATTTGCGCCTGCACGTGAGCGTGCTTTGTCGCGGGCGTTCATCTGTCGGGGTGTATTACCGGCCGATGTGAGTTCGTCTTCATCCACCTCGCGTCCGATAATAGCGTTCCGGGCTTTTATTATCGCAGTCGGAGTTATGCCGTGTGCTTCGTTGTACTCCATCTGAAGTTTGCGACGGCGCTCGGTTTCATCAATTGTCAGGCGCATGGAGTCGGTGATTTTGTCGGCGTACATTATCACCTGTCCGTTCAGGTTTCGGGCAGCGCGGCCAACAGTCTGCGTAAGCGATCTGTGGCTTCTCAGGAATCCCTCCTTGTCGGCATCGAGAATGGCCACAAGCGATACTTCCGGCAGGTCGAGGCCTTCTCTGAGCAGATTCACGCCCACCACCACATCGTAGTTTCCGGCCCGGAGATCGTCGAGAATCTTTATCCGGTCCATGGTGTCCACATCGGAATGTATGTAGGCGGTTTTTATGCCGAGTCGCAGGAAGTAGTCGTTGAGCTCCTCTGCCATACGTTTTGTGAGGGTGGTGACCAGAACCCGTTCGTCGCGTTCTTTTCTTAGTTCGATTTCCTCCACAAGGTCGTCGATCTGATTCATCGACGGACGAACGCTTATCAGAGGGTCGAGCAGTCCGGTAGGACGGATGAGCTGCTCCACCACCACGCCCTCGCTGCGTTGCAGTTCGTAATCGGCGGGAGTGGCGCTCACATATATCAGCTGAGGCGTGAGACTTTCGAATTCCTCGAATTTCAACGGTCGGTTGTCGAGGGCGGCCGGCAGTCTGAATCCGTATTCCACAAGGTTCTGTTTCCGCGACAGGTCGCCTCCGTACATGGCGCGAATCTGCGGTACGGTAACATGACTTTCATCTATTATTGTCAGGAAGTCTTTCGGAAAATAGTCGAGCAGACAGAACGGCCGTTCTCCGGGCCGACGTCCGTCGAAGTAGCGCGAGTAGTTTTCTATTCCGGAGCAGTATCCTACCTCTTTGATCATCTCCACATCGTAGGTTACGCGTTCATAGAGGCGTTTACTCTCAAGTTCCTTCGCTTCCCTGCTGAAGAACTGCACCTGTTCGCCGAGGTCGAGCTGAATCTGTGCTATGGCGGCAGCCTGTCGGGCGGGAGATGTCACGAAAATGTTGGCCGGATATATTTTGAATATATCGTGGGAACCGAGGTTTGCTCCATCGGGATGGAAGGTGGCAATGGATTCTATTACATCGCCCCAGAACACGATTCTGACGATTATTTCTTCGTAAGCGAGTCTTATGTCCACGGTATCGCCTTTTACCCTGAAGGTGCCTCTTGAGCTTTCGACTTCGTTTCTTGAGTAGAGGGCTGCGACGAGTTGCCGCAGAAAGGCGTTGCGGGCTATTTTCTGTCCGGTCTTTACTTCTATGACGTTTGCATGGAAATCTTCTGGGTTTCCGATACCATACAGGCAGGATACGGAGCTGACCACGATAACATCGCGTCGTCCCGACAGAAGGGCGGAGGTTGTGGCCAGCCGGAGACGGTCGATTTCATCGTTTATCATCAGGTCTTTCTCTATGTATTTGTCGGCGGAAGGTATGTAGGCCTCGGGCTGGTAATAGTCGTAGTAGCTTACAAAGTATTCCACGGCGTTGTCGGGAAAGAACTGTTTGAACTCGCTGTAAAGCTGTGCGGCGAGAGTTTTGTTGTGGCTCAGGATAAGGGTGGGCCTGTTCACCTGCTGTATGACATTGGCCATGGTAAAGGTTTTTCCTGAACCGGTAACACCGAGGAGCACCTGGGCGGGCGTACCCTCCAGGACTCCTTCGCTAAGCTGTGCTATAGCCTGGGGCTGGTCGCCTGTAGGGCTATAGTCTGACGATAGTCTGAAATCCATAGTCAAGATCTCTTGTCGAGCATGCGCAGCGCTTCATCGGCCGATACCGTTCGGGGACTCCCGTTGTCATCGGCCACAACCACGAGTTCGCCGAGTTTAGCTTTACGCATGAACATTTCGCGCTGGGCTTCCATTATACCTTCGCGAATTTCATCGAAGAGTTTTATTTCGTCTTTTTCGGACATGAATTTGTGATCTGAAGTAGTTTAAGTTTGTCGCGTACAATGTTTCGTTCTACAATCGGCTGTATAATGCCGCTGTTGTCGTATAGCGACCATCGGTCGACGATTGGAGCGAAAATCGAGAACAGGTTCTGTATCCCAAGCCAATATCGGCGGTGTATTACTGTTTTTGGAATGTCGTGCCCTCCTTCGGCCACGCGAGCGGCCACACGCTGTTCTGCCATTTCCGGCGATGGCAGCCAGAAAAAAAGCAATATCACGCGGTAGCCGAGTTCGTGGGCACGGAGCACAAGACGCCGGTAGGATCTTGTGGCCAGAGTGGTCTCGATTGCGAATGTCGAGCGTTGGTCGAGGAGTTCTTCCACACGCTGCAGCATCAGCCGGCCTGCCTCGATAGCCACTTCTTCCGGCCTGAACGGCGATAATCCTTTCGCAATTTCATCGGCATTGACGAACTCAAGGCATTTCAATACCCGGGGAAGTATCGAAACTGATGCGGTTGTTTTTCCCGCGCCATTGCATCCGGCTATTATGTACAGACGAGGCTTGTTCATTAATTTTGTGTCGCCGACATTTCTTGAATGGGCCGACTCTTATGCAAAGTTAGTGAAAATCTATGGAATAAATTATTAAGATTGTGTAAAAAATGTTTTCAGGGCCTTGCGGTGTCAGTCGAGAAAGCGCTGGGTAAGACCCGTGTAGGCATCGATTCGACGGTCGCGCAGGAAAGGCCACCATCGCCTCACTTGTTCGCTACGCTTCATGTCGATGTCGATAATTGCATCGCATTCCGCATCGTCGGGGGCCATGAATGTGATTTCACCCTGTGGACCTGCTACGAAACTCGAACCCCAGAACTGGATTCCGTTTGTGGCTCCCGAAGGGTCTTCTTCGTGTCCGACCCGGTTTACAGCCACAACGGGCAGGCCGTTGGCTACGGCATGACCGCGTTGTACGGTTATCCAGGCTTCTCTCTGCCGTTTCTGTTCATCGTGGCTGTCGCTGCTTTCCCATCCGATGGCGGTAGGATAGATGAGTATTTCGGCTCCTTTCAGAGCCATTAGGCGGGCAGCTTCGGGATACCATTGGTCCCAGCATACGAGCACTCCGAGCCGGCCCAGCGATGTGTCGACAGGCTCGAATCCGAGGTCGCCGGGGGTGAAGTAGAATTTTTCGTAGTATGCAGGGTCGTCGGGAATGTGCATTTTGCGGTATTTTCCGGCAACGGTGCCGTCTTTGTCGTAAACAATGGCGGTGTTGTGATACAGGCCCGGTGCCCTGCGCTCAAATATAGAGGTTACTATTACGGTTCCGCTGCGCCGGGCCAGTCCGGCATAGAATGCGGCGGTTTCGCCATGGGGGTCTTCGGCCAGGTCGCAGAGGTCTACATTTTCTGTCTGGCAGAAGTAGAGGTTGTCGTGAAGCTCCTGGTTTACAATTAGCTGTGCTCCGTCTTCGGCCAGACGCATTATTTTGTCGGCGATGCGCTGTCTGTTGTCAGAGGCATCGGCAGTGTTGTGCTGCTGTATAATTGCTACTTTCATTTTTTTTTCAGTGTTCTGATTTCGGAATCTGCATTGTGGCGCAGTGCAGTGAGCCGTGCTGTCGTATCAGTGCCCGACAGTCGACCGGAACGATATCATGGCAGGGATAAGCTATTTTCAGAATCTGCGCGGCCAGCAAGTCGGGTTTCGGCTGGCCGTAGGAAGGCATGATAACAGCTTTGTCGGTTACCAGATAGTTGGCATAGGTGGCCGGAAGGCGCTGGCCGGGGTCGTCGGGATCGTATATTGGGTGGGGCAGTGGCAGTCCGATGAGGTTGAACGGCTGTCCGGAGACGGTGGTGAATTCCTGCAGTTGCCGTTGCATGGCCTCAAGAGCCGGATACTGCGGGTCGTCGGGGGTTGTGGTCACATAAATGATGGTATCGTTCGGCGCAAGCCGCGCCAGAGTGTCGATATGGCTGTCGGTGTCGTCACCGTCAAGTGCTCCGTGGTCGAGCCATAACACCTTGCTTACGCCGAGATATTCTTTCAGATGCTCCGTTATCTGTTCTTGCGAAAGGTCGCCGTTGCGGTTCGGCGACATCAGGCACTCCGATGTAGTGAGCAGTGTTCCGTTGCCGTCGCTCTCTATCGAGCCGCCTTCAAGCACAAAACCAAGCCGGTTCACGTATTCTCCGGAAAGTATTCCGGCCTTGTGCATCCGCTTGGTTACAAGGTTGTCGAGATTGGCTGCGAATTTGAGACCCCAGGCATTGAATTTGAAGTCGTTTAAGAATAAACGGCCGTTGTCGTCAACGGTGGTGATCGGGCCGTAGTCGCGGATCCATGTGTCGTTGGTGTCGGTTTCGAAATATGTGATGCGCTCCTGTGGCAGGTGTGAAAGCAGTGGTTTTACTTCCTGTTGGTCCGGAGTTACAATAATCAGCGGACAGAACGGAACTATCGCTTCCGCCATGCTTATGTAGCAGCCGGTTACTTCCTCAAGCATGTAGTTCCAGTCGGTGAGTTTGTGCGGCCATGCTATCAGCACAGCCTGCTGACTTTCCCATTCGGCCGGCAGACGTCGGTTATTTGTGTTCATACTTCTTCATCATAATCGTTGAGCGACTCCCATACCGACTCCTGGTTTTCAAGATATTCCTTGCAGAAGTCGATGAAGCCGTATCGTTCACTGGAACCGTTTTCACGGCACCATTCGCGATATTTGGTTCTAAGCTCCTCGTCGTCGGAAATGACTCTTTTGAATTCGGAGTCTGCGACATCGAGAGTTTTGTTTGCGTTGAGTATTTCAACGAAGAAATCAGTGATATCTTCCATATTTTTCAGGTTTTCAGGTTTTCAGGTTTTTGGCGGCGGAACAGAATTCTGTTCCGCCGGTCTATGTGCGGGTTACGCGATTCTGCGGCAGGGTGCGGAATGTATCCGATGGTTACGGCCGCGTAAATATGCGGTTATTTCGAGAACAGGCCGGTGTAGCGGTTTATCAGCTGCAGGAACCGCAGGTCGTCGCGTATAGGAGCAACGTTTATCCGTGCGTCGTTGTTGTTCATCCAGTCGTAAAGGTTCGCATATCCGGCTTTGAGCGATTTTTCAGTGCAGGCTAATGCCAGGTCGTGGTTTCCGGCATGGGCATAGTAGCATGCGGCGAGATAGTTTATGTATCCGTCGTTATCGGGCACATTGGTGAGGATGTTGTTTATCCATGCTTCGGCCTGCGGCATTCTGTCGGTGAACAGCAGGGCGAAACCTCTCAGCGACCTTATGTTGTCGAGGTCGTATACATCGATGTCGAGCGCCTGGTCGTAAAGATTGGTGGCCAGTTGGCTGTTGTCGAGATAGTCGTTCTGAATCCATGCCCGGAGCATATATTGGTACGGGTCGGACGATTCGGTCATCGAGGCCTCGTTGCAGAGGTTCACGGCTTCTTTCACTTTTCCGTCCGACAGATAGCTCAGGCCCATCTGAGAAAGGGCCTCCGCAGAGTTCGGACTGATAGCAAGCGCCATGGCTGCGGCTTCCACCGCTTCAGCGTTCCTGCCGGTAGCACGCAGTATTTTCGATTTAAGCAGAAAATAATTGCTGTTGTTCGTGGCTCCGGGAGTTCCGAGCACATAGTTTATTTCATCGAGGGCTTCATCGAAATGTCCGAGGTGAAACTCGCACTCGGCAATCGATGCGTTAAGTCCCGGATAGTTGTAGAGTCGGTTGTCGATTATATATCTATAGTCGTCGATGGCAGAGAGATAATTGTAATGGGCCTGTGCTATGACTGCGCGGATGTAACGGAACATTCCAACGTTGGGCGCCTGTCGGATGGCGTTTGTGAGTCCGTTGATGGTTGCCACGTAGTTTGTGTTGCCATAGTCGACGAGAGCTTCAAGGGCTTTGTTGTTTTTTGAATCGATGCTTAGGGCCACTATAAGGTCTTCGACCGCACCGTTGTGGTCGCCCATCATTTTTCTGACGGAAGCACGGCGGATGTATATTTCGGGATTGTTGACATCGAGCGACACTGCCTGTTCGAGATAGTCGCCTGCCAGTCCGAGATTGTTTTCCTTTACAGCTACGCGAGCCAGTCCGAGAATCGATTCCAGACTGCGGCTGTTGAGTCTCTGCAGGCGCTGATAGTCGGTTTTGGCTTCGGAGTACATGCCGAGTTCGAATTGGGTGTTTGCACGCTGATATATGGCATGATAGCTTGAGCCGTCGAGCATTACGGCCGAGTTCAGGTCGGCGAGTGCTTCCTGATGCCGACCTGTCTGGTTATATATGCCGGCCCTTAGCATGTATTCCTGAAAGCGCAGGTCTTTGTCGCTTGCGGGAGTACAGCGCAATGCTTCGTTTATATCGGCGAGCGCACGTATGTATTCGTTGTGGCGATAGTATTCGTTGGCACGTCTGAACCATGTGTTGAAGTCGTTCGGATCGGCCTTGAGCTGTCGGTCATATACACCGAGTACGGCTTTGGTCACAGGGTTGTCAATGCCTTTCTGGGCAACCGCCGGAGTAAGGAACGCGCAGGCGGCAAGCGCTATGATGAATTTTTTAAGCATCAGAGTTTGGTTAAAGATTGGTATTCCGGTTGTCGAACGAGTTTATGCAATGTCTGAGCGCCGACAGCCGTTCGAGCAGAGGTTCAAGAAGGTCGAGCTGCAGCATGTTGGCTCCATCGCTTTTTGCCATGCGTGGATTACGGTGTGTCTCAAGGAAAATGCCATCGGCTCCGACGGCTACCGATGCACGGGCTATTGTTTCGATGAGTTCGGGGCGTCCACCTGTGACACCGCTGCCCTGGTTGGGCTGTTGAAGCGAGTGGGTTATGTCAACGATAACCGGTACGTTCTGCTGTTGCATCACGGGTATACCCCGGAAGTCCACAATCAGATCACCGTATCCGAAACAGGTGCCCCGGTCGGTAACGGCCACCTGGCTGTTGCCGTTTTCAAGTATTTTGTCTACTGCAAAACGCATTGATTCCGGAGAAAGGAACTGCCCTTTTTTGATGTTGACCATTTTACCGGTTCTGGCTGCCGCCACGAGCAGGTCGGTCTGTCGGCACAGGAATGCAGGAATCTGGAGAATGTCGACATATTCGGCCGCCATTTCGGCTTCTTCGGCGCAATGGATGTCGGTAACAACCGGCACGCCTGTCTGCTCCCGCACCTCCGCGAGAATCTCAAGCGCCTCTCTGTCGCCTATTCCGGTAAACGAATCGAGTCTCGACCGGTTGGCCTTGCGGTATGAGCCTTTGAACACATAAGGTATGTCGAGTCTGCGGCATATCGGGGCAATGGTGCCGGCTATGTCGAGGGCCATTTCCCGGCCTTCGATTACACATGGTCCGGCGAGAAGGAAGAAGTTTCCGGATGCCGAGGATTTTAGATATTCGAGTGTTGTCACTATTTTATTTGTTATATGGTCTTGTGTTCATGATAAGGTCCAGGACCTGTACCTTGTGTTGTGATTCAGTTGTTCAATTGATTTATAACGTGAAAAGTATCGGCGGCCACAAGCGCGGCAGTCTCGGTGCGCAGCCGGTTGTCGCCAAGAGTAACCGGAACGAATCCGGCATCGATGGCGGCAGTGATTTCTTTTGGCGAGAAGTCGCCTTCAGGGCCGATCAGAACAGTGGTGTCTGTTCCGGGTCTTAGTTCGCGGCTGTACAGCCTGCGGGGTATCGAGGCATCGCAATATGCTATAAAGCGGCTGTCCGACGGGCATGTGTTTACAAAATCCATATATGGAGTTGTGGGGTGTATGTCCGGCAATATCGCTTTGAGCGATTGCTTCATTGCCGATACCGCTATTTTGAGCAGCCGTTCGGTTTTGATTTCCTTTCGTTCGGAGCGTTCGCAGCGAAGCGGTACAATGCGGTCGATGCCGATTTCAACCAGCTTTTCCACGAGCCATTCCATGCGGTCGTTGTGTTTGGTCGGAGCTATGGCCACGGTGAGTTCGGACTTCCATACTTTGGGCAGTGAAAGTTCCTCGATAATGTCGAGCAGGGTATGGTGCTGGCTGGCCATGGCGATACGGCAGCGGAACAGGCCTCCGCGTCCGTCGACAACTTCTATTTCCTGGCCTTCACGCATTCGCAGAACACGCACGCAGTGCTGCGAATCGCTTTCGGGCAATTCGCAGCACTGTTTTATATCTGGGGCATAGAAACGGATCACGTTACAATTATTATATTTCCAGTGTTATATTTCCAGTTTGTCGGTTTCTTCTTCTATAAGCTGTTTGTCGGGATCGGTGTGCTTGTATCGGAACACAATCATGAACAATACCGCCACTACCAGCGCGTAGGAGGCGAAAATCATCCAGGCGTCGTGCCATCCGTGTATCTGGGCTTCGCCTATGGGTTGCGAATACACGGTTCTGTCGATAACCGCCTGGGCGGCAAGTGTGCCCACAGTGGCGCCTATTCCGTTTGTCATTACCATGAACAGGCCTTGTGCCGACGAGCGTATGCTGCTGTCGGTCTTCTGGTCGACATAGAGCGATCCGCTCACGTTAAAGAAGTCGAATGCCACGCCGTATACAATCATCGACAGTATCAGGAACACGACTCCGGAACCGGTGTCGCCGATGCCGAAAAATCCGAAGCGCAACACCCATGCGAACATCGCCATGAGCATAACCACCTTGATGCCGAAGCGGCGCAGGAAAAACGGAATCAGCAATATGCACAGTGTCTCCGAAATCTGCGACAGTGAGATGAGTGCGTTGGCGTTATGCACACCCCAGTCGCCGGCAAATTGCGGAACTTCCTTGAAGCTTTGTATGAATGGGTTTGCAAAGCCGTTGGTAATCTGAAGCGACACGCCAAGCAACATGCTGAATATGAAAAATATAGCCATCTGCTTGTTTTTGAACAGCCGGAATGCCCGCAGGCCGAGTGCGTCGGCGACAGAAGAACCTGTTTTTCCGCTTGTAGGGCAGGGGGGCATGGTAAGGCAGTATATGGCCAGCACAAAGCTCAGAACGCCGGAGGTGAAGAGCTGCTGGTATGTGTTCTGATAACCGGTGAAGTTCACGAACAGCATGGCGCATATGAATCCTACTGTGCCCAGGGTCCGTATGGGCGGGAAGTTCTTTACGGTGTCGAGTCCGGCTTTGTTGAGTACGGTGTATGCCACTGAATTGCTCAGACCGATGGTGGGCATGAAGAAGGCAACCGAAATAGTGTAGAGAGTGAACAGAGGGGTGAACTGGAGCGCGTTGCCGCTGTCCATCGCATACCAGCCTGCGGCAATCATGAACGAGCCGGCCATGACATGACACAGACTCAGCATTTTGTGAGCCGGTATCCAGCGGTCGGCCACTATACCTACAAGGGCCGGCATGAAAATCGATACGATGCCTTGAACAGCATAGAACCATCCGATTTGTCCTGAAAGTCCGTTCTGGGCAAGGAAAGCGCCCAGAGAGGTCAGGTAGGCGCCCCATACGGCAAATTCCAGAAAGCCCATGGCGGCGAGACGGGTTTTTATATTTTTCATATTTCAGGGTATTTTGATTAGGTATTCAATATTGTGTTTTGTTTTCAGAGTCTGGCGACTGACTGTTGCCCGACCGTTTTTTCTTGCGGTTCAGAATCTCGCTTACACGAGCCGCTTCTTCATAGTTTTCGTCTTCGATCAGTTGGGCGAGAGTCCGCTCCAGTTCTTCAATGGCATAGTTCTCGAGTTTTGGCTCGGCCAGATAGTCTGCGCCCCGGAAGTCGTCCGACGGGTCGTCGAATTCCGTTTCGTTGTTGTCCTCGATAGCTTCGGGGTCTATTTCTTCGGGATGTCGCAGGGCACCGTCCACATCCATGATGAATCCGGTCTGCTGGAGTATCGACCTTGTTGTAAGAATCGGGGTGTGCGTACGTACCGCGATTGCAATGGCATCGGACGTACGCGCATCGAGCACTATGGTACGCTCACCGTCGCTGAAGGTAAGTTCCGAACTGAAAATTCCGTCTTCAAACTTATAAATGAACACCTCTTTGAGTTTCACTCCAAATGCATGTGCGAAACTTACAAAGAGGTCGTGGGTGAGCGGACGCGGCGGATTTATGCCTTCGAGTTTTATGGCTATCGACTGTGCCTCGGCCGCGCCGATTACAACCGGTATCCGGTATGGACCGCCTTCCTGTGCCAGAAGCAGTGCGAAGGCTCCGCTATGCAGCTGACTGTAGCTTATGCCCAGAACATATAGTTTTACACGGTCATCCATGATTCTGACAATGAAGAATGTTAGAGAGTTCGGAATCGGTTTTTCTGCCGGTTATTATACCGCTGCCGTAGCAGAGTGTGGCCGACGGGTCGTAGATTACGGCGAACTGTCCCGGAGCGATACCCTGTACTTTCTGTTCTGATTCGAGCAG
This sequence comes from Muribaculaceae bacterium, assembly GCA_029056365.1. Classification (GTDB taxonomy): domain Bacteria; phylum Bacteroidota; class Bacteroidia; order Bacteroidales; family Muribaculaceae; genus CAG-873. The sequence continues at coordinate 10,877 of JAIDBM010000226.1, forward strand.
ATAGCTTCCGTCGGGCATTCGGCTTATCTCTCCTTGCAGAAAGTTCGGCATATGACGGTTCTTGAAGCATACCTTGCGTTTCATACAGTTTTCTCCCCAGGGGTCGGCTGTAATGAAATGCATCTCGTCGAGGTGCAGAATGTGTCCGTACTGGCGTTCGGTATTGTATCCGTTCGATACATATATAACGTTGTCGGCAATGTTTTTCTTCACCACATACCACGGACCTCCGCTAAGCCCCAGGCCTTTGCGCTGACCTATCGTATGGAACCAGTATCCGCGGTGGGTTCCGAGCTTGCGTCCGCTGTCGATATCGACTATGGCGCCCGGGCGTTCGCCGAGATGACGGCGGATGAAGTCGTTGTAGTTGATTTTGCCGAGGAAACATATGCCTTGGGAGTCTTTTCGATAAGCGTTCGGCATGGAGGTACGAATGGCAATTTCACGGACTTCGGCCTTTGGGATGTCGCCGATTGGAAATATCAGGTGCTTGAGCTGGTCGTAGCTTATGCGGGCAAGGAAATCTGTCTGGTCTTTTACCGGGTCGACAGCCGTAGCGAGCCATTTTAGTCCGTCGGACTCACGGGTGGATGCATAGTGTCCGGTAGCCGTAAGGTCGAACGAGTTTCCCCAGCGCTGTTCGAAGTAGCCGAATTTTATCATTTTGTTGCACATCAGGTCGGGATTCGGTGTCAGTCCGGCTTTCACAGTGCGCAGGGCGTAGTCCATCACATTGTCCCAGTATTCCTGATGTAGCGAAACAATTTCAAGCGGCAGATTGAATTTGGCGGCTATGAACCGGCACATCTCGATGTCTTCCTCGGCCGAACAATCGCCCTCGCCGTTGTCGTTGCCTATGCGAATATAGAACAGGTGCAGATCATGGCCCTGTTCCAGAAGGCGGTAAACCGCCACGGCGCTGTCTACGCCGCCGGAAATCAGAACGGCTATTCTCATGCTTATTTCATTTTGCTGCCCATTACACCAAGAGCGTCAAGCAGGTTGTCGACAGGCAGATTCTTAACTTTTATAGTTCTGTTGTTGGCCAGATAAATGGCCGGGGTTTCGCGGAGGTCGAAAAATTCATCGGCATCGGGAGCCGCTACAACAATCCAGTTGTCGGGATATTCGGTGGCGGCCGCCAGCCAGAGCGTATCGTCCGGATTGCCGGGATATATGCTCAGTATGGTGAGTTTGCCGGCTTCAATCAGGCGTTTGGCGTTGTGGTTGGCGCTGAGCCGTACGCGGGCCATATTGCAGTCGGTGCAGTCGGGGTCGTTGAAGAAAATCACCAGATTGGTGCAGTCGTAATCGCTCAGTAACGACTTGGTTCCGTCGGGCGCCGTAAGTTTGAGCGAAGGCAGCTGTGAACCCACCGAACTGTTTTCAATCTGTTTTATATGGGCTGAGAACCGTGCCCGGTCGGCTCCTGATATTTTTTTGTGATTTGCCGCCGCTTTGGCGAAAGGCAGATACAGTTCTTCGCTTCGTATCTCGGCGGTGTCGGACCATAGCCATGATTCGGCCATACGGGCGAGAGTGAGAGTGTTCGGCCCCGATTTCTTTACTTTCTCGACGAGTTTGTCTATAGCCATATGTACGGTGTCGGCGGTTGCGTAGGGCATGAATCCCACCCAGTCGCCGAAGGCGTTGTTAAGGCGCTGTTTGCTCAGGAATGCAGTGGTGAGATTGCATTTGTCCCAGAAGTGGTCGACCAGATAATTGCAGCGCTGATACAGGTTGGAAAGTTCTTCGGGAGGAGTCGGATACGGGAACAGTGTTTCTGTATTCTGTGCCAGCGCTGCCGTTGATGTTCCGGCGATAAGTGATATGGCCGTGAGTATGGAGTAGATGATTCTTTTCATGTTTTTGTGCCTATATAGCTAATTAGGCGCAAAATTAACGAAAAATCATCAAGAAGACAAGTTTACATCGTGAAAATAATATAAACTGCGGGTATGGCTGTGAAAGTCAGAATGCTCCGAGTGCCATATCGGTAAGCCATATCCACAACGGGCAGAAGCCGATAAAGAGTATTACCGACAGAGTCAGCGATGATGTGCCGGTGGCTACATAGGTGTTGTATTCGTCGGCGATGATTATGCCTGAGAAGGCCGGCGGCAACGCTGCGGCAACCACAAGCATACGCAGGTTTTCCGGGTCCATGTGCACGAGCAGACCGAGAATAAGTATCACGGCAGGCATAAGAACCATTTTCATGAGAGAACCGAGTATGGCCTGCCAGTTTACCGTGAATTTGATTGCGGAGAGCGTGATGCCTGCCGAGAATACGGCCATTGAGGCATTTGCCTTGGCTATCAGGTCGAACGACGGACTGAGGTATGCCGGCCAGGGTATGCCGACCACTACCCATACCACTGCCAGTATCGGTGCCCATGCCACAGGCTGGCTGAGTGCGTGTATCACCGGTTTCCACGCGCTTTCGTGGCGATGTCCCGGATTCTGTTTTTCAAGTGAGGCGTTCATCAGCGACAGACCCACCGGAATGCCTATCGCATTCACCACGATGCCTACAATGGCGACTACAAGCGCCACGCTCGGCGAAGTGCCGAATATCGGTTCCAGAACCGCGAAGCCGAGGAATCCGATTGTAGGCGAGCCGCTGATAAGGGCGCTTACGGCCGCATCGGCGCCTGTGTTTTTGCGAAATAGCCGGAATACGAAATAAACTGCCATAAAACAGGCCATTATGCCTACGACCGAAACCAGTGTCAGGCGAATGTCCTTTACCAGATCGCTACGGGTGGCCTGGACAATAGAAACGAACAGGGCCGCCGGCAACGCGTAGTCGAGTACTACTTTATTGAATTTTTTTGCATCTTCGCCCGAAAACACGCCTTTCTTGCCTGAAATGAATCCGGCAAGCATCACCACGATTATAGGAACTATGGCGTAGAGGATTACATGAGATATGTCCATGGCTTTGGAGGTATTTCGGGGCATAGTTCAGCGGAATTTACATCTTCGGCCAAACTATGCCCCGGTGGGTTATACGGTGTAGTTAATCAGCGGGGTAGGGTTGAGATAGCCTATATGTCCGCTTTCTTTGCCGGCATCGGCCGCCAGCCTGACATTTATTATGGCCGGTTTTCCCGATGCGATTGCCTCGCGGAGCGCTCCGGAGAGTTCCGCGGGGGTCGAGACATTGTATCCGGGAACTCCGAACATATCGCCCATCTTGTCGTAGCGGGCGTTCAGGTCGAGGGTCGTCGGCGCAGGGTCGTGTTCGAT